>JANXZK010000008.1 GCA_025355565.1 bacterium | reverse complement strand
GACACGAAAACCGCCAAGGATACCACCCAAAGATCATCCTTGGAGAAGATGGAATTCTTGAAAAAAATTTCGCCGAGCACATAAAACAGGAACACATTAATTCAGACTACAACAGATGTCATTTCAGCTTTGGTCTGACAGCAAAATTGGGGGTTACATTTTAGACATATTACTAGCCAAAAAAGTTCCAACTTCGTTCCACACTCCCCGCCTTCGCTACGCCTAAGTCGCGAAGCGACGTAGGCGAGCTCATTGTAACGGCGTAGCTACGGCGGCAGTTTTTACTTGAAGTTCGAACTTTTTTCGTCGAGAATCCTGAGGGGTAAAATATTGTGTCACTTTGCGACTCTGTCTTTATGGGGCATTGCGCCTTCGCTCCTTTCTTTTCTTTATTTTTTGCTGAATTAAATTCTAAATACTAGTTTGTGAAATGAACAAAATCGATAGAATATTTATAAATTTTACAGTCCTATTTTAAAGATATCTAGGTTGGGTGTTGTTAGGATAAAAATTTAGGCGGAGCAGAACCTGTGTTCTACTCCGCCAGACAGTACCTCTAGGAGGTTGTCTTTGTCTTCATTGCCTTTCGGCACTTTCTGCTCGTTTGAACAGAAAATTTAACCATTTTTATACTAGCATATTCTATAAAAAATTGCTATCATTATGCTAATTATCAATAATTATTAGTAATTAATTTTATGCGCGAATCATTTTCAATTCCAGAGGATTATTCAAAAAAGCAAGCGAAAAAAGAGATAGAAGAAGGTCTTTCTGATCATATTCGTTCTCCACGAAGCACGGAAGGAATACATCCTGAACTTGCTGAAGGTTTTGGAGTTGCAAAGGCAGAACAGCCACTTACTCGTCTTGAATTTGATAAAGATGTTGAGGATTACGTTGATGCAAACTTCGAGCAATTACTTCCTGTCTTTTTGTCTACTGAACAGAACCATACCCAGCTTATCGAGCGATTAGGAATAACCAATAAAGACATTGGAATTTTAGGTGCAAATTATTATATATTCGAGCAAGATGGCAAACCTGCTATTTTTCAGACGGATGAAAAGTATCCCGAAGGAACACAACTTTCTGAATATGAAAACGCAAGACAGCTTTCTGATTATGAAATCAGCTCAAGCGATTTACTTGCGCTTTCTTATGCGAAAGATGCTCTACGCATTGATTCACGAAAAAATGTAGGGGGAGGTGCGGGTAGTAAGTTTCCGCATAGATATTATTTTAGAGCAAAGGATCGTTATCTATGTGCTAACGACTTTGGTATGCGTGTATGGAATGAGAAAGAAAGTAAATTAATTGAAGGAGATGTGACGAACGCCAACGCGCTTATTCAAACGGTAAAGAAAAGATTCGAAGATATACAGTCAAATGTCCAATTGATTCAAAGCGGAGAACCCGAAAGAATATATGGTGAATTAGTTAAAAAAAGATATGTAGAAAATTATGGTGAACCTGTAACTGAAAAGCAAAAAGGGGACTGGTATGAATGTTACGATCAATTCTTAAGAGATAATGAAAAAAAAGAAATCCGCGAGCAGTCGCAAAAATGGGCTACGGATATTTTTCTTCAGAGTTTACTGGAATATCCCAAAAATAAAGAATTGCTGATTACGGCTGTACCGGCAGGTAAAATAAAAAACCAGCTTCATTTTAAATATGAAAAAATTGCAAAGCAATACGGACTTATGGGAGAGAATCCCCAAAAAGATTATGAGGAGTTTCGACAAAATTCTAAGCGGGTTGAGCAATTATTAAGAGAGCCGAATGCGGAAGAAAAAGCAGGAACATCGCTGGATTTCTTTTATTCAGATTTACACAACAGACCAGTTATTGATACAGATAATTTTAATCGAACTTCAGTCATTCGAGATGCAAAGTCGGGAGTTCACGACATTCTAGCAAGAAAAGCTATCGACACCTTAGAGCCAGCACAGAAAGAAGTAATCTCTAAATATTTATGCGGACGAGGAGAGGAAAGCCCTTATTTTTATCCCGCTGATCAGATTTATGATTTTATAAAATTAGTTGGAGTAGAAAAAGCCCAGCAGGTTTTACATAAAGACGACCGAAATGTTTCTGAACAATTGACAGGTCTTTCTATCCTACAATCAATGCATTTTGATATAGCTAAACTTGAACCTGATCAATTAAAGAAACAAATGCATCAAGCTTACACTTTAGAGCGTTCTGGTCTATTAAAATATCTTGAAGAAAGAAATAAAAGTGAAATTGAGGTGGCACGTGCAAAGCTTGGCAAAAAAGCGGAAGATAAAAGTTGGCTTGAACTAATGGGAGTAAGAAAATCTAGAGATTTATTCTATGAAGGCAAGCGAATGCACTGGCTGGCTAAGCAAGTATGGCAAAGTAGTCCAAGTCGTACCCCAGAAGATAGATTTTATCGTAATGATAGTAGTGTAAATTGGGATCGATATGATCTTTCTAAAGCTGATGTTCCGGAAGAAAAATTAAAAGAGTATCTAGAAAAACATAAAAATATAATCGTGGCGTTACTAGGTCAAGGGGTTGATGAACAACCTGCATATGGTGAACAAAAGCAAGAAAAAGGGAGAGCTGCAACACTGGGGTTAATTATTCAAGCGCTTGAGCGCGGGCAAGATTTGCGTGGAATAGCTATTTCTAATGATAAACAACGTTACCTCGAGGGTGTGATTAAGGGAGGAATTGAAAATGATCTTGAGTTTGCGGTTTCTGATTGGTCACCTGAATTGCGTAAGGCGGTTTCACCCGAAGAAATTAGTTTGTACTACGAATATGCGAGTGATTATGTTTTACTCGACCCAAATGGACTAGTAAAGTATGCAACGTGGCGTGCTAGCAATGAAGGTAAGCTGTGGTCCGAACTATTTAGTAAAGCACCGGAACGAAAAGCAGATATGGATTTCCGTATTTGTCTAAGTGGTCAAACTGAAGAAATACGGAATTGGTATAAGGGAGCGGCTGAACATGTCGGCAGTGAGCTTATGCAGGGTTATCTAATGCGGTTCAATGCTACTCGTGGAACTGATGGGCGAATAGCAAACTGGCACGATGTTCTTTTGTGGAGCCCAAATATTCAAAAATTAGAAGTAGCAGATGCTAGGTCAATACTTGGTGGTATCGAGACAATGGACGAGAATCAAGAGTTTATAAATTTGTTGCCTCGTTACAGTAAAGAGCGAGATCCTATTTTAAGTTCGGGGCCAATACAGTCTGTCAGGGAACTTAAAAAGCGAATTTTGGGAATTGAATCCAATATAGACATGTCTAAATTTCCACCAGAGTTGTTGGAAATTACTTCTGCACCAGGGTTTAATCTTGCAGCACTTGAATCAATGCGACAACGTGCTGATTTCCAAGATTTATTTGAGGGAAAATTGGACAAAGAACAGCCGTTTACTCCTCGCTCACGAACATTTGTTGGGCGGGCGCTAACCGAATCTCTGCGAGAGGGGTTAGGTTCACAAAAACAAAAAATCAGAGGTACTGCTAAGGATCCTAAAGGATTTTTCTTCGCGTTGAATCAATTGGTGAAAGGGCGAGAGGAAGACGGGAAAAAACTCCAAGTAATTGATTTGCTCAATGCTGTACCGATTGATTTGGAGGAAGAAGTTATTCGTTTGTTGCGTGAGCAGAAAGTAGATGTCGGACCAATTGTGGAAGCTCAAGTACATGCAAAATCTGATCCCGAAGGGTGGGTATGTGGAAATTATACAGATTGTTGTATGCCATTTGGTGATTCAAAAAATGATGATTACATGTTTAACCCTTCCACTCAATATTTTACAGTTCGTTATAATGGGCGAATCATTGCACAATCGGTTGTCGTTGATAGTGTTAATGAAAAAGATAAAAGTGATGTGGTTGTCCTGGACAATATTGAGGTCGCTAATAATTACAAAAATCTTTCTCCTCTTTTATCTAGAGTGTATCAAACTTTTTGGACTGAATACACGAGCAAGCCAGTGAAGGTTGGCACTGGCTATTCTGACTTAACTCCTCCGGGCGGAAAATTGGAAAAAAATAGCTATCGTGCAAAAACAAGATTATCATATTCAGATGCTACTGGAGGTCAAATTTATGATATGCCAAAAATTAGGGGTGTCGAGTCTTTAGATAAAATTGTTACATTTGCGAATCTGTCTGAGCGTGATGCAGATTTGATCGCGAAAATGGAAGCGGAAGCTTATCCTGTTGGCATGACACAAGGTAAAGCTCATATAGTCGATGTATTACGTAAACAAAGAGAGCTTGAGGTTCCTGGAGCGGCATCAAGTTTTATTATTCGCCAAGGTGACGAAGCCGCTGGATACTTGCTAGTTCTTCCGGAAGAATCTGAAACTAATCACGGAGAGCAGGCGGCTCATATATACGATATGGTTGTGCTTCCCAAGTTTAGAGGATCACCGCTTGCTCGTAAGATGATGGAAAGAGTGCTTGATGTTGCAACAGCGTATAAAGTGCCAATTGAAGCGGAAGCGCGAGCTAGTACTTCATATCCGTTACTAATGAATAAACGTATTCGATCGTGGTTTGAAAGTAAAGGATTTTATTTAACAAAAAATGAAAAGCTTCCTGCCTATTTGAATGGTGAAGATTTTTATTCTGTTCGTTTCGAGAATCGTCAAAATAACGAATAAGTACAACAATAAATATCCTATAGTTTTTGTTCATTTCACAAACTAGTATTTAGAATTTAATTCAGCAAAAAATAAAGAAGAGAAAGGACGGTGTGAAATCCGCTTGTCCCAAACCCCAGCGTCTTCCACACCGTCCTTTGCTAGCGCCGAGCGAAGCGACGTAGGCGAGCTCATTGTAACGGCGTAGCTACGGCGTGATGAAATCCGCTTTTAGTATGCCGAAGTCGCGAAGGTGCTAAGGCGACACAAATATATGCATTATGTATACAGTTTAAAATGTAAGGATGGCTATTATGTTGGCTGTACGAGTGACTTGAAAGAACGCTTTGATAGACATAAAAAGGGAAACGTTCCTGCTACCATGAATCGAAGACCATTGAAATTAGACTTCTATGTGGCCGTTCATGATAAGTATGTTGCTTTTAAGCTTGAGACTTATTTTAAATCTGGTTCGGGGAGATCATTTATAAAGACACACCTATCAGAATAAAAAAGAATATGTAGCGCACAGACCGTTGGTCGCTCTCACCATACCAACTCGTCCCGCCAGAGCTCCGACGGTGTCCTCCGTAACTTTGCGAAGGAGGAGCTTGCGAGGAGCGGAGGAGGATCACTTTCCGAAAGTGCTGTTGGAGCGAGTGGCGAAGAATGTGAAGTAGTTATCTAGTAGGCACAATTACGTTGTGGTTTGTCGTGAGATATAATTTTGGCTATCTGCTCGACAATGCCCCTTTTTTAAACGATTCCTGTCGCTTTAGGTCGCCTTTGTTGGTGAGAAGTCCATCGACGCCCTCATCATTGTATATTCGTTGCCAAGCAGAGAGGCTCTGCCTCGAAACGATCAGGCTTTCAGCCATTCGTGTAGGGGTTTAAAGGAAATCTTTAGACCATCTTTTTCCACTTCACGTTTTTCATCCCAAGTAAGCACAGTGAGTGTTTTGACGTTCAATTCACCACTTGCTTCTACCAATGCTTTTATTTCTCTCTGTTCAACGTCGGGGTTTATTGATTCGAAACATACTTGCACAAGTTCTGTTACCACATGTCCTTTCATAAGCAAAAAATCTATTTCTCGATCATTACGAGTCTTGTAATAGAACAATTCACGGTTTGGTTTGTTGCCTCGTTTAACAAGTTCTATAAAAACAAGGTTCTCCATGAGTTTTCCTTTATCTGGCGAGTGTTGAACAGCTTTTGCAAGGACAAAACCATTATCAACGACATATATTTTACGAGGTGATTTTATTCTAGTAACAGACTTTGGAGAATACTGATGCAACGAGAAAATAAGGTATGCCTCTTCAAGGTAATCAATATATTTTTCAACAGTTGTTGTACTCTTAAGATTTAATACGTCCATTATTTTTCGGACCGTGTACAAATTTGAGAAATTATTTATGAGATGTGAACCGAGATTTCCTACTTGAGTAGAAAGTTTCACTTTATGTCTCTTCACCACATCTTTAAATAGGAGCGCATCGAACAATACACCCAGATAATCTCTAGGATCAGCATTGTTTACAGCAACCTCTGGAAAACCACCATTCACCATGTAGTTCTCCATGAGGTTAAGTAACTCTCCATAATTCTTTGGAAGCATTCTGTATTCAGGATTAGTATCAAATTTCTTTGCTTTCAAAAATTCATTAAAATCAAATGGTAATATTTCTATTGGCATATGTCTGCCTGTAAGATGGGTTGCAAGTTCTTTTGAAAGAAGGTGAGCATTTGATCCTGTAAGTACAAGATTGTAATCTTCACGATGCAAGCGGTTCACAAAAAGTTCCCAGTTTGGAAGATTTTGTATTTCATCAAAGAGAATAGTTTTGACCTGACCATACTCCGCATGCAACTCCTTCATCAATTCATTGGTATCTATTCCACCATTACTTGCTATGACTTCATCATCAAAGTTGAAGTACATAAATGGTCGATCTCTAAGGAGTACCAAAGAAAAGACAGATTTTCCCGCTCGGCGGGGACCAAGTATCACTTTTATTAAATCAGAATTAAGCCATTTCTGTGCAAATGGTTCTTTACTTCTTTGTATATAAGCAAGGGATAAAAGCTGTTCTTTTTGCTTTTTTTGATTGGATACTATGGTTTTTAGCATATTATTTTGGTTCTACTGGTCAAAATATGTCTTTTTTGACCAGTACAAGTATTATACTGGTCAAAAAGGATAAAAACAAGTGGTTATGCACAGATGGCTCTTCCTTATAAATAATTGTTTACAAGGAGCAAAAAGTTCGCGTCGAATTGGAGAGATTCAACCAAAAGATCATTTGATAGATAATACCCAAATCTGGGTGGCTATCCGGTTATGCTCCGGATCTAAGGGCTCCACAAGCCCATGTGCTGCTATTACACCATAGCCACCATATACGCTTTCCCCACCTAGTTATAACTCGGTGGTACCTCCTTTATACCACTTTTATGGTTAGTTAGTCGAGCGAGAGCGTAGAATAGGGAAGAGAGCCTGTTTAGGAATGCCAGTGTGATCGGACCGACTCGCACCTCTCCGAGCTCGATACTGGCGATCACTCGACGCTCCGCTTTGCGTGCCAGTGTGCGCGAGATGTCGAGCAGTGCGGCGATCTCTGTGCCACCGGAGATGAAAAATGTCTTGATCGGAGGCATTTCCTTTTCTATCGTATCGATCAACTCTTCCATCTCGCTCACTTTGTCGTTGCTGATCGTCTTGTCCGCACCAGCTACCTCTGCCTGCACGATGAATAGGGAATTCTGTGCCCGATCGATGATGCGGTCGACTTTCTTGCCGCTCGCTGTCCAAGCCAGGCCGGCCGCCTTCACTTTTACCAATCCCAAGAAAGAATTGAGCTCGTCCAGTGCGCCTAGAGTCTCTGTTTGGCAGGAGCTCTTGGATTTGCGCTGTCCAGTACCGGATCGGAGATCTTTGGTAGTGCCACTGTCACCTTTTCGTGTGTATAGCATGATAATATAAGTATAATATAAACCGCGTTTGAAAATATAACTATTAAATATACGCCTTAAGAGACTTTTTTGAATTCGTGTCCCTCCAGTCTTTTGCAGTCATCCCGAACAATGCCATATTTAAGACATCTTCTGGGGCGACAGTACGAAAGCATTACTTCCTGCTTCATCTCTATAGGAGTCGAATTCGACCCCTATAAAATCCGGGTTATTGATTTTCTCCCATATGCCCAGGAATTCAATAGTGCCTCTATTTCTCATCCAATTCTTTACAATATCCTTTGGTTCTTTAGAATTCTTATAACGAGCAATATCAGTCAAGGATATATAGTCATCTCCGTTTTTGGAAATGAATCCGATTTCACTATTATTTACTATGATCTTTTTTCCGGCATTCATAACATGATGATCTCATGTCGGGTAAGATTTGCAATAGTGACAATCATCAAGAATAGCTGTAGAAAAACCAAAAACATCACTTTTGAAAAACTGTGCGCCGTCTGGAACGTTATTAGAACGGAGTTAACTAATAAATCATTTAATATATCATTCTCCTAAATGGGCTTGGTCATTCCACGTCAAAATTACCCATTTGCGCCCAAATCTTTCTTCGCTGTCATACTTAAGAACGGATACACCGGTATTCTCTATTTCGAATCGAGACATGAAACGCACGCACTCCTGACCGTTAAGATCATCTCCCATTACCGCGACCGCTATGATGATTTTTAGGAAAATACCGTGCGTCACGACAAGAATGACATCCTCGTTTCTAAAAGCCAGATATTCCAAGGCTTTAATCGCTCTCGTCTTTAGATCTTCAAAATTTTCCTCATCAGAATGTCTGAATCCTGGAATGTGAAAATTGTCCCAGAGAGCCCGCCATACTTTTTGAGCCTCCAACGACTCGATCACCTGACCAAAGACTGCTGACGGTTTCCTGCGTTCGGCAAATAATTCTGATGATTCTGTCCTTATTCCGAGAAGTGAGCCTATAATTCGTCCTGTCTCAATAGCTCTTTCAAGATTACTGGTAATTATTGTCTGAATAGAAAGGCTCAAACATCTTTTTGCGACAAACTCTGTTTGTTTTCGTCCTCTCTCACTCAATGGAGAATGGTTCACATTTCCAATCTCGCTCGCATTACCTTCGCTTTCGCCGTGGCGAACAAAATAAATGGTTTTCTTCATCTATGAAATTGTAATCTAACGCTATAATTTTAACAAGAATAACGTGGTTCAATATCTTTATGTGACGATTTAAAATTGATTCAAATTGCTATCGTAATTGATATTCTAATAATCTTGCAAGATCTATGAAATTTTGTATAGGGTCTAATTTTATGGTAAAGTATAATAATGGAGTCAAAAATTTCAACATTTACAATGCCAAACGGATTAACTGTTATACATATCCCGAGACAGAATAGTCTAAATGTTTCAATGAGTCTTATGGTGATCGCTGGAAGCATGTATGAGTCGTTAGATGAAATCGGCGTAGCTCATTTTCTAGAACATATAGTTTCTGATGGAACAGAGAAGTTTCCAACTGAAAGACAACTCGCCGAGCTTATCGATGAACGGGGTGGTTCGCGAAACGCGACTACCAATAAGGAAACCATCGAATATGTCGTTAAAGTGTTAAAGGAAGATTCGGAAACAGCCTTTGAATATCTTTCAGAAATATCTAGTCATCCGCTTATAAGAGACGAAGACATTGAGAAGCAGAAAAAAATTATTGAGCAAGAGATATACAGATTCAAATCTGATCCTGAGAAGTTCGCTCAACGATTAATATATTCTGTGATTTTTCCAGGTTCGAGAATTGGCGGATTAACTACCGGTGATGTTGATGATGTGAAAAAAATTTCTCGCTCTGCTATTTTGTCATATCATCAACGAACGCATTGCGCCAAGAATATGGTTCTAACAGTGTGCGGAAACATATCCGAGGATCAAGTATTGATACTGGCTAAAAAATATTTCGAGAGTATTGAATCAGGTGAAAAATTGCCACTAATAGATTTACATGTCGTACCACAAAAAGAACCAATGTTGCAAAATATGCCCGATTCAAAACAGGCAGTGCTTGTGGTCGGCTATCGAGGATTTAAATCTGAAGATAAAGATCATTATATAAGCAATATATTATCTGTACTTTTGACCAGAGGAAAATCCTCACGACTTTTTTATGAGATTCGTGAAAAACGAGCTTTGGCATATGTAGTAGGGAGTAATAATTTTAATGGTAGAAATTTTGGTGTATTGACTATTCAGGTTGGTTTGGCAAATGATAAGGTCTCGGAGTGTCTGGAGATAATAAGAGATGAATTAGATAAAATCTCCTCCAACAATTTACCAAAAAGTGAATTAAATAAGGCGTTGGCATTCATTAGATCAAACATAGCTTTTTCGTTCGAGAATTCACTTTCTGAGGCGTCATATTATTCCACATTGTGGTGTTTTACTGGAACAATACAGTCGATAGAACAGGAATTGGAAAATTACGAGTCAATTATCCATTCACCCGATCTTATTCAGAAGACTGCAGAGAAGATGTTTTCTGTGAACCCAGCAATTCTTATATTAGGTCAAGCTATGGCCAAATAGAGCTAGATTTCGATACCCCCGTGACAAATAGTAATATACTCTGATACTGTGAATTACAAAACTCCACAATCTGTTGATAACTCTCCCACCTCAAACAACCACAGTTGACTGTGTTTTCTGCAAAAATATTGTTCTTCTTCAAATAATTGTCCTACGCGAGTACATGCGCGAGGAGAGAGTAAGTGTAATTTCCTAAGTAGCCATCCACTGATCTTGGAAGAGAGGTAACAAGTCCATAAAACATTTTGAGATTCCTAAAGTTCAATTCGATCAACATTCTTGTGTCATATAGTCTTGTCTGGAATGTTGTAGCAATCCTTTTCATGTTGGCTCTTGGTTTGGCAAACAGGATTCTCTTGTTTTCAATATAGAACTCTCGTTCGAGGTCTTTGGATATATATCCCGCATCAGCTACGAATATGCCTAGCAAATCCTTGTTCATGGTCTTGAAGGTCTTCCTGTCACTGGAGTTGCCTGAATTTAAGAATACTGCTAATACATTACGATCAAGATCGGCTGTCAGACTCAATTTGAGGCCGTAATACCAACCTTTTGGGCCATGTGCCCATGTCGCATAGGCACTCATGGTTCTGTGTCTACTGCCATTCTTTGTGAGACAGACTGGTATATCTGTTGAGTCTGTGTGTTTAACAATGTGCGAGTGTTTCTGATTCCATTTGAGGATTGACTGAAGAATGAGTAGTGCCCAGATTGCCATGCGATTCATGTTCACCACCAAGGTCTTGTAACTGCATTTTAGATTGAAGATTTGCCAGACTGATTTCTTGGTTTCGATTCCTTGAGCTTGTTTGAAGAGTGACAGTGCAACTGTGTCTTCTGGAGTAATAGCTAATTTTCGACCTGTACTTTTAGATATGGTAAGATGTAACTGTTTGAAGAAGAATTTTACTTTTGCCACTACGTCATTGTAGAGGGAAATGTAAGTCATAGTTCAGGCCCTTTGCAGGGGCCTTTACTATTGTATATGAAAACAAGGAGAAAAAGGAGTTTCGTAATTCAAAGTCTGATAGTGTGTTTACAGAATGACTTGTACATAGAGTCATTAAGACTGAGTAATACGGAGGTTTATATGCCAACAACAAGCACGATCGGTGACCCTATGCCGACGATTGACATCGATACCCGTAATGCCCGATAGGGCTGATGACGGGGTAGATGATTTCGATGATAGGGTGCCAAATTAACTTTACCTCTATAGAGGGAGAACCGACTCATGTATGAGTGGCTCGACATAGCGAAAAACTGTAACCATAAGGATCCTTATGATTAATGTTATTCAACGCGAAAGCGACGATGAGGGTTGCCCGTCCTACGAGGGTGATTCCGACTCTTCCGGTGGCGGCGATGGAAGCACTGGAGAAAGCGTCTAAGCGCAAAGCTACTCGTGATTGAGTAGCTAGACACGTGAGGAGCTCGGTGGCATCGTCCGCCTAGCTCCTTTTTCTTTTCGATATAGTATAGTATTTCTATGGATACAGCTTTGATAAAAAGAGATACTCTAATATTGGAGACAATAAAGGAGACAGATCAGCAGGCTATAAAGGATTTTAGAGCTGGTAAAATTATTGCATCCGATCTCACGGAAATAAATCGCAAAAATGTTGTCATAGTCAAAAGGATTATTACTGAAATCGGTTTTCCGACAATAAATCTAACCTCACAAAATGCTTATAAATCCGCTGTTTATAGTGGTTCTACATTCTAGGGATGTTGATTTTCTAAATGAATCAATTACGAATTTACAAAATATAGATCCTATTTCTTAAATACAAAAAATATCCTTCGCCCCGTCCTACCGGCTTTGGAGGGTAGGCGGTGCGCGAGCCGCTTTGGAGATGAGAACGCGTCTACTTCCGCCCGTAACCACGAAACCAATTCGCGACTAGCGCATACCGATGTGCCGTAGCGCACCCCTATTGCAATGAGCAATTGGGGGAAATGCGCGGAGGCATATGGGTATGCGCGAAAGGAGCGCCACATACAAAGTTAGGGCGGAAGTGGGCGCGTTCGTACTCTCTCCTACCAGTGGCTCTCGTAAAAGCGGCCGCGCACGGCCTGCCCGGAGAAGCCGGTTGGGGCGAGTGGCGCCACAGGCAATAATATTTGGTGGTGTTAAACTATATGGATGGATCTCCTCATAGTTGAACTTATTAACCAACCCCCCAAATACATCAATTTTGTGATACAATGGGTACATGAACACCACCCAAACAAGAGACTTCCGCTCTCTCTCGGAAGAAACGCAGGCGGAGCTCCGCCGACTTGCATTTAGCAAGATAGATGAAGGCTGGACACAGAAGAAGGCTGCAGAGATTGTGGAAGTTAGTGAAGAGACCGTGAGTAGATGGTCGTCAAACAGGAAAGACATTGAGTCTCGCGATTGTAGAGGCATGAAAAGAGGCCGCGAACTGTACGAACAAAGGATACTCACCAAAAAGCAGGAAGAAACAATCAAAAAGAACATCGAGACCAAAACTCCCCAGGAACTAGGCCTACCATACGCCCTATGGAACCGTAAGGCTATCCGACATTGCATCCAAGAGAAAACCAAACGGAAGATTTGGCTACAAACAGTGAGCAAATATACCAACCGTTGGGGACTGACTCCCCAGCGACCGACGAAGTATGCCTACGAGCAGGACAAGGAGAAGATCAAACACTGGTCCCGACTTCTGCCGTTAGTACGACATTTTCTCCATCTCCAACACAGCTATAGTTAATTCTGTTCTTTGATAATGTACATTTCCATTAAGTTTGTTCTGAATCTTGGCATCCGTCACGGACTTTAGATTAGAAATTATTTGAGTAATAGAAGTTTTGTTTTTTAATTCTAGATATACAGAAATAGTTAAAGCTATAAAACAGATTAATAAATGATTTTTGATCGATCCTTCTTTGTGATGATAAATAGGTCTGGTCTCTAAATCAGACTTAGCAATTCTCCAAGCATGTTCAACTTTATATAGATTATGATAATAATTAATAATTTCTTTATTTGATAAATTTAAATCAGAGTAGTAGCCTTTTAAACCTAATATTTTTTTATGTTTGTCTATGAGTTCTTGATTTAAAGAATTGTTGAAAAGTTCAGTCTTTAAATATTTCAACTTAGGAGTTCTGAATGATAACTCACCAAGATATTTTTCTGCTCTCTTTTTTTGTTTTTCTAAATCACTTAAATCTTTAATATACCGAGCTGAAGAATAGTCAACAATCAGATCATCAACCCTAGTTGAATAGCTGTCTTGCATTTTAAAACTTTTTAAAACCTTTTCCAAAATATCTTGTTTTAAGTTTCCAAGTCTCGCACCTACTATATAGTTCAACCCTTCTTCCTTCAGTGCTTTAAAATTAATCTTAGACAACATGGCACTATCAGCCACCACTGTGAGTTTTTCTATTTTATGCAGGTTTTTAAAGGCTTTTAAGATTGGTATGAAGGTATTACCTTCAAATGTATTACCTTTCCATACTTGATAGCTTAGAGGTAACCCTTCTCTTGTTACCACCAGCCCCACCACTACCTGTGGCTGATTAGCCTTGTGGTCTTTACTGTATCCTGATTTTTGGAATTCATAATCTTCAAAAGATTCAAAATACAGTGTTGTCACATCATACAAAACGAAGGAAAAATCAAAACCAAATTCATCCTTAGCTATCTCCACTATTTGTTTTTCCAAATTCTGTTTCTTACTTTCATCATATTTAACAATTTGTTTGTACAAAGAATCCAAAGAATGATCCTTGTCCATAAATTCATTTAAGAAATTCAAACTTTCTCGTTTAGAATTTGGCTCTAGAATTCTACTGATTACCAAATCCTTAAACAGTTCATTTAAAGATTTATGAAAGTTAAATTTATAAAATATCTTTTCCAAGAATTCATATGCATAAAAGTATTTAAAACCAAGATAGTTGTAATTTTCTAGAAATGCGTTACCTTCATTTAAACTGAACAACCCATAGGTATTTAACTCCTTCTCAATCCACTTTTGGGCGACTTCTTTTAGGTGTTGTATTTCTATCTCTGTTGTTCCAGATCCAAAATGTTTAAATACAATTGTTTTCCTTTTATGATATTGAACTATTTGTACCTCAATCTTACCGCTTCCAGTTTTAGACGTTCTGATTTTGTAACCCATACCCAAATTATACCCTTCGTACGACAAAAGAAAAAATGAAATTAAATAACCCTTGTTTTGCAAGGGCTATTTGGGATGGGTGTTTTGGCGGCAGAAGTCGGGAGGAGAAGATCAAACACTGGTTAGAGATCGAATACCCCAAGATTGAGGAAGAAGCAAAGGAAAATGGTGCAGAAATACACTGGGGAGATGAAACCGGAGTGGCACTCTCCACTTTTTACGCAAGGAGCTATGCACCCAAGGGTAAAACACCGGCCGTGAGATTACCTGCACGACAAGGTCATATATCATTCATTTCGAGTATCACCAACAGAGGTGATATGCGTTTCATGATGTACCGCGGAGCCCTGAATACCCGGCTATTTATGACATTCGCGGAACGACTGATCAAAGACACGGAAAAGAAGATATATCTCATCGTGGACAACCTACAGGTGCACAAAGCGAAGAAAACACGGCTTTGGGAACAAAAGCACAGTGATCGCATCAAGCTTTTTTTCCCTGCCTCCGTACGCTCCACAACATAATCCAGATGAGCTTCTAAACAACGCCTTGAAACAGAGTGTACACCTTTCCTCAATCCCAACTGATTATTCGGAGCTCAGGAAGAATGTGTATTCACGCATGAAGTCATTGCAAATGAGACCATCAGTCATCAGATCGTTCTTCACCACGAAACTTACTGCGTATGCTGATTGATGTATTTGGGGGGTTGGTTAATAACGACAAGGCTACCAATTCAATCATTCTGGACAAGAAACATGCCAAGTATGTGCCTCGAATATTTGATCTCTACATTACCGGCGCTCATAGCCTCCAGCAAATTGCCGACATTCTTCATTCCGAACAAGTTACTACTGGTGCGCGGGAGAAGACTCGAACTTCCATGCCCTAATGGGCGCTACCACCTCAAGGTAGTGCGTCTACCAATTTCGCCACCCGCGCATTATTTTGTCAATCTTCATACTACCTTTTCCCGTTTAGCATGTCCACTATAGCCCAAAAAAGCCATTGTTTCAACAAAAATGCCGCGATGTATGCCGCGATTCATCGTAATATGCTATGATTAGTCATTATTAATCATAAACATTGTTACTAACATGTTCAATTCATGGCATCAGTATTCTCTAGGAATCAGTCCGTTATTCATCGTAGGTTTTGGTGTGCTCGCAGCAGTATTGGCGATCGCAGTCGTATTATTGAAAGGGTATTCTCTCTGGCACGCCGCGAAGCGAAATGAAAAGTGGTGGTTCATCATCTTGTTGGTCGTCAACACCATGGGAATCCTCGAGCTCATCTACCTCATCTTTGTCGTAAAGAAGTGGTCAAAGGGAGTCACTGCTCCAGCTCCGACACCGGGTATATCAAATACGGGAGGCACACCGACACAGAGTTTGTAATCTTTCGCGGGAGTCATCTTGGACGACATAGTATTCGAAACCAGCTGGCTCTGGCCAGCTGGTTTTGCGTTATATTATCTTGATGTTACAATGTGATTCAATGAAAACCATCACCGACAAGGCACGTATCGAGGAGATATTTGCACGCGGGACAGTCGTGGAAGTTTTCCCGTCAAAAGACGAGCTCGTTGCTAGGCTTATGACCGGAAAGTCTATAAGGATATATATTGGCGTAGATCCAACTGGCACAGCGATACATCTCGGGCACGCAAAGAATCTATTCTTCTTGGAAGAATTACGGCAGTTAGGTCATGAAGTGATATTCCTCTTCGGCGATTTTACTGCGCGTATCGGTGATCCATCTGACAAGAAGGCAACTCGCAAACAATTATCAGCAGAAGAAGTGAAGTCAAACATGTCTGGTTGGATCGAGCAAATAAAGCCGGTGTTGAATTTTGGAGATAAGGAAAATCCAGCTAAGGTGATGTACAACTCAGAATGGCTCTCGAAGCTTTCTTTCGGTGACATTCTCGAATTGTCTGCGAACTTCACCGTCCAACAGATGTTGGAACGCGACATGTTCGCTAAACGAATGAAAGAAGGCACGCCGATCCATCTGCACGAGTTCATGTATCCACTAATGCAAGGTTACGACAGTGTCGCTATGGATGTTGACGCGGAGCTCTGTGGTACGGATCAGATATTTAATGCCATGGCAGGGCGTACTCTGCAGAAGCGCATCAACAATAAGGATAAATTTGTCATTGCCCTGAACCTGATCGCCAATCCGAAAACCGGCGAGCTCATGTCAAAGTCGAACGGTACTGGCGTTTTCGTCAATGTTCTTGCCAATGATCTATTCGGCTCCATCATGGCTCTGCCTGACCCGATGATCGAGCCACTATTCTTGAATTGCACGCGCATACCGATGTCAGAAAAGGATACGATCATCGCTATGGGTCCACGTGCAGCCAAAGCACGCATCGCATCTGATATCGTCTGCCGATTCCACGGTGAGACAGCGGCGAAAGCGGCCGAAGAATCATTCAATAATGCCTTTTCCAAAGGCGGAGTGCCAGATGATGTGCGAGAGGTTACGATCGGTGCCGATGGATCACTGTCTGACGCGCTCGTCCTGGCTGCCGTCATCCCATCAAAGTCCGAATGGAGGCGCCTCATAGATGCTGGTGGTATCAAACTAGAAGATGACACCAAGGTTACCGATCCAAATTTCAAACCAACAAAAGGCGCGATACTGAAGATAGGGAAGAGGAGGTTCGTTAAAGTGGTGTAGTTCTATTATCTAGAGTTGAGTACCAGATAGGGGTGAAAGGGACTTGTGAGCGCGACTGGCGCGAACACGAGGAATTTTTCAGCAGGAAAATATCCGTGCCCTTGAACCCTTGTCTGGTACGTAAACGATAATTTATAAAATTATATCAATGCGCTACAGACAACCCAAATGTTTGTGAAAATCCGGCTTTACGAAGTGTGGAGATGGCATCACGGATGGTACTGCCAGTAGTCACGACATCGTCGATCACGATCAATAGATAGTCAGTCAGGCCGTCCAGTTTCATGTTGAGCGAGACAGCTGCCGCGGTGTTCACTTCAAATATATCTTGCGCGCTTTCCAATCTCCCTTCGCGATCTTTCAGTGTCTGACGTGACTTGTGTCTGGTACGGAGTAATAGGTCATAGGCTACGCAAATGGATCTAGTTTCGATATGATCCGCGGACAGTGCGGCCATTTTTTTTATCTCACTTACGATCAATTCGCATTGATTGTAGCCGCGCTCACGTCTGCGTCTCTTTGTGATGGGCATCGGTATGACGATGATAGGGAATGTCGCTCGCGCATATATCGAGAGGGTCTCTAGGAGTGCGAAGGCGGCTATTCGCGCGGCGATCACAGACTTCTTGTATTTGATGCTCCAGATCATCCTCCATACTCGCTCGTCTTTGTATGAATATATAGAGCATGCCTCCAGAATAGGTGACTTCTTCGCTCTGGGCAGAGTGTGAAGAGCGGTATTTCCATCCATATTCAAGACTTCCTGCTCAGCTATGGAAGTAGGAAAAAGGGCTTCGACTACCGTCGAGTAAATGGTTCGCAATATCGACATTGTGTGTATTTTAACGTGCAAGCCTAGGATAGTAAATGACGAGTCGAAGTAACTCTCGTTGATTACTTAAGGCAGGGCTTTCATAATTCCTCACGAGGCGCTACAATATCACCATGTCATTCTTGTCAAATCTTTTCAAGAAAGAAACGAGCGTTCTCGGCGTTGATATCGGATCTTCGGCAGTAAAGGTGGTGCAAGTCAAAAAGAAACATGGACGAGCGGTCTTGGAGACTTATGGCGAATTGGCTCTCGGTCCATATGCGGGAATAGAAATCGGTAGATCTGTTCAATTACCGGCTGACAAGATCATCGCCGCGATCAAAGACATCTTACGTGAAGCGAAGACGACGACAGTCAACTGTGGTACGGCTCTGCCGCTCTCGGCCAGCCTGATAACATTTGTAAATATCCCACATGTGCCAGAAAAGCAGATGGCCGATGTTGTGGCCATCGAAGCGCGCAAATATATACCGGTACCTTTGAGCGAAGTGCTCTTGGATTTCTCCATTATTCCAAAAGAAGAACAGTATGTGACAGATGATGAGACGACGAAAACGGAAAAACAGGGTCAGGAGGTACTCGTTATCGCTATCCACAATGATTACATCAGCGACTATCAGACGATCATGGCCGGCAGTGGTCTCAATCCGAGTTTTTATGAGATAGAGATCTTTAGTTCGGTCAGAGCCGTCGTCGATCAGGGTATCGCCACAAACATGATCATCGATGTTGGCGCGCGATCGACGAAACTCTACATCATCGAGCGCGGCGTGCTACGTTCGTCTCATATCATCAACAAAGGCAGTCAAGATATCACTCTGGCGATGTCCAAGGCATTGTCGATCACGGTTTCCGAAGCGGAGAATATGAAGCGAACTTATGGACTGAAAGGCGGTCCCGAATACAAGGAGCTCACGGAGATCATCACTGTTAACCTCGATTACATGTTCTACGAAGCCAATGCGGCTCTACTCAATTATCAAAAGAAATACGAGAAGAACGTCAGCAAGGTCATCCTGACCGGTGGGGGAGTGCTGTTGAAAGGTTTCACTGACTTGGCCAAGATCAGCTTCCAGACGGAGGTTGTCTATGCCGATCCATTTGGCAAACTCGAGACGCCAGCCTTTCTCGCCGAGGAATTCGCCCAGGCCGGACCGGAATTTTCAGTTGCTATCGGTGCCGCGCTCCGAAGATTGACGGAGTTAGAATGATACTTATACACAACTCTAGTACACTTTACAGACAGTTCTCTGCTATAATCATTACATTCATATATAGTTTTTAGCTCATTTATCATGGAGACAAAATTCCAAACTTCATTTATACCCAAGAAGCCGATGGTCGTGCCCAGCATGGGTGTTCCGAGAACACCTAGGAGGGTGGTGAGCCTCTTTATGATGTTTGGAGTTATCGTTTTCGTCATATCTCTGGGTGCGGTCGGCGGAGCATACGCTTGGAAACAATATCTCATCGCCGCCCAGGCGAGTTACAAGACACAATTGGCGGAGAGAGAAAAACAATTTAACATCGATCTGATCGAACAGTTGAAACGCGTGAACATCCAGATAGATCTGGCCAAGCAACTATTGACAAATCACTTGGCGATCTCACAAGTCTTCGATGTGATATCGCACTTTACGGCAGAAAGCTCCAGATTCTTGTCTCTCGATCTCTCGGTCCCAACCAATCAATCTGACGGCGTGAAGATCAGTATGAAAGGGTATGGCAAGAATTTCCAATCAGTCGCTTTCCAGTCTGATGTTTTGGGACAGCTCGAACTATATGGTCTGCGCAAGATCGTGAAGAACCCGATACTCTCTGATCCTACGCTCGATGGTACGGGTACGGTGTCGTTTGGATTCACCGCTACTGTCGACCCGTCTACTCTCTCTTACAGCAGATCAGTTCTGAATAATGGGGCAGTGACGGCGACTTCGACCACTGACCAATGATGATACTTTCGTCCGTTTTCCGTTTTTAACTTTAAAATCTTCCATCAAATATCATGAACCGCAACATCACAGCAACAATCCTGATCGTACTTGCCGCCGGTATATATTTTACCGTGACGAAAGGCATACTAGCTGATGCCAAGGCTGTCCAAGAGGTCAATACGCAATATAGCTCTGCTATAGATGGTGCCGATCAGCTCATCAAAGTCCGCGATCAAGTCTTGAAGAATTATAACAATCTGTCACAGGACGATCGAGACCGGTTGAACAAAATGTTACCGAATACGGTCGATAACATCCGTCTCATCATCGATCTAAATAGCGTCGCCCTGAAGCATGGATTCTCCTTGCGCAATATCAAGGCTACCGCTTCGACCGGCACGCAAAAAGGCGGTGCAGTTCCGAGCGTGGTGGCACCAGTCATGCCAGCCAATCCCATGCAGATGAACAGCGCTGCCAACGCCAGAGCCAATATCATCGCTACACCGATACTCGACACCGTCACGGTCTCATTTGGCGTGAGCGCCCCATATCTACAATTCATCAGTCTGATGCAAGATCTTGAGGCCAATCTGCGTATCATGGATCTCACGCATCTCACGATGTCGGCCAATGATACCGATACTTATGATTTTAGTGTCGAGTTCAAGACATATTGGATGCGTACTCAGTGATCGCTCGTGCCACATTTTCTATTTTTCACCAAATAAAATGAATAACACCCCAAAAACTTCCAAGAAGACCATCATGATCATCATCACCATCATCGTGGTGGCACTCATCGCATATTTCTATTATGAGGGCAGCGTGCCGACGACCAATTCTAGTCTAGAAACCTCCATCGCCAACAACGAAGCTCAGGCCGTAGGTGTTCGGGTGCTCACATTGCTGAAACAGATCAAGTCTCTCACGATAGATAGCGGCCTGTTCGTAGATCCGTCATACCTCACGTTGCGTGATTATTCGGTACAGATCCCGCCGGAAAATGTCGGACGTTCAAATCCTTTTGCTCCGCTATCGGGTATGCAGAGCGCCGCGACTACGACGACCAAGACTGGTGGAGCGAGAAGGTAGCTCAGGGTTCAACTTCCCAGGTTTTTCTTTCCAACATGAGTGTAATAGACATCCTCGTACAAAAGAAGCTGTTGTCAAAGGAGGACGCGCAAACAACGCGCAGAGAAGTCAGTTCTGGTACGCCGTTAGAGGATGCCCTCATATCGAGAGGCGTAAAACCTGATGATATCGTCTCAGCACGTGGCGAATTCATGAATATGCCAGTTCGTTCTATCGCCGATCAGTCGGTGCCTTTCGAAGCACTCGATTCCATCCCAGAAGAAGCAGCTCAGCATTACGGTTTCGTACCGATAGGGCTCGTCGATGGTGTCCTCGAAGTCGGTTTCGTGAATCCTGATAACATGGAGGCTAGAGACGCGATAACATTCCTCGTTGCCAAGAAAAATATTCCATACAAGATGTTCCTCATCTCCGGCGATGACTATAAAAAAGTCATCGAGATGTACAAAGGCATCACTGGTGAGGTATCGAAGGCGCTAGATGAATTGGAAACGGAGCTCACTATCGACACGACCGATACGATCAAGAAAGAAGATACTTCGACTCAGCAAGGCAGGGAGCAGACTGTGATCATCGAAGATGCACCAGTCGTGAAGATCGTGGCGACGATCGTGCGCTATGCTGTCGAAGGGGAAGCTTCAGACGTGCATATCGAGCACATGCGCGACAAGATCCGTGTCCGTTTCCGAGTCGATGGCGTTTTGAATACCAGTCTAGTCTTGCCCTCGCAGGTGCACTCGGCTGTGGTGGCACGCATCAAAGTGCTATCCAATATGCGCCTGGATGAGAAACGCAAGCCTCAAGACGGCCGTTTCTCCGCGCGTATCGATGGAAGGAAGATCGATTTCCGTGTTTCAACTTTTCCGTCTTACTATGGAGAAAAGGTTGAGATGCGTATCCTGGATCAAGCAAAAGGCGCGCGTAAGATCGACGATATGGGACTCACACCAAAGAATTTGGCGATGCTGAAAACAGCGATCAATGCGCCTTACGGGATGATCCTCCTCACTGGTCCTACTGGTTCCGGAAAATCGACGACGCTGTATTCCATATTGAACGAGATCGATAGGGAAGCTTACAATGTGCTATCGCTCGAAGATCCGGTGGAATATTCGATCGACGGCGTATCCCAATCCCAAGTGAGACCTGAGATAGGCTACGACTTCTCGACTGGACTGCGTACGACTCTGCGCCAAGACCCTGACGTGATCATGGTGGGAGAGATCCGTGATAAGGAGACGGCGCAACTGGCAGTGCAAGCGGCTTTGACTGGTCACTTGGTATTTTCTACTTTGCACACCAACAATGCGGCCGGTGTCATTCCACGTCTCATCGATATGGGTGTCGATCCGTTCTTGATCGCGCCGACCTTGATCCTGGCTGTAGCACAACGCCTAGTCGGGCTACTCGTCGAAGGTGGTGGTGAGCCTGTGCCTATAGACGCGAGCTTGAAGGCGATCGTCGATCGTCAATTCGCCGATTTGCCGCCAGAATTCAGAAAGGAAGTGCCATTCTCCGATACTGTCTACAAGATCAAACCGACGCCGAGCTGTCCAAAGGGGACTCGTGGACGTATGGCAGTGTTCGAGATGTTCATGATGGACAAAGATATCGAACAGGTGATCCTGACGTCGCCTACGGAGCTCGAAGTGTCGAAGATCATCCGCAAGAAGGGTATGCTCACTTTGAAGGAAGATGCTTTCGTCAAGGCCTTCGAGAGAGTCATCCCTATAGAAGAAGTGAATAAATTGTAGTACAATACACATCATGTCAGACACAAATACATCAAAAAGAAAGATCCTCTTCGTAGACGACGACAAATTCCTCCTCGATATGTATGCTCTCAAATTCAGTAAAGCGGATTATGACGTCCGAGCTTGCGACGGAACGGATGTTGCCCTAAAGACGATGACCGAGGGTTTCATACCGGACATCATCTTGGTGGATATCGTCATGCCGGGAATGGATGGTCTCGATTTCATTGGGAAGGTCCACTCTGACAAGCTAGCCCCGAATGCCGTTATCATCACTCTCACGAATCAGGGCTCATCCGAAGACATCACTAGAGCACAGAGAGTCAAAGTCGACGGATACATCGTGAAGGCGACGACGATCCCATCGGAGGTGTTGTCGGAGGTGGAAAAGATATATGTAAGCAAGAACAAAGTATGAAGCATAAAATGCGAGCATGATGATATATACTTGATATCTAATACCTAATACATAAATTCTATGGACTACAAAAAAGAAATCGACGATCTCGTAAACTTGATCTTGAAAGAAGGTGCTTCAGATTTGCACCTCTCAGTCGGCCGCAATCCGGTCATTCGTGCTTCGGGCAACCTGATACCGCTCCTAAAGATGCCGATCATGACAGAGACGGATATGAAGGGTTTCTTGGGCGTCTTCCTATCACCAGAGAACAAAGTGCTCTTGGAAAAAGAAAAAAACGTAGATTTTTCATATAGTCTGACCAATGCGCGATTCCGAGGCAATGCATATTATCATCAGGGAGTCATATCCGTGGCACTCCGACTCATCCCCAAGATGGTAAGGACACTGACTGAGCTAAATCTGCCACCTATACTGGAGTCATTTACCAGGAAAGAGCAAGGGTTCTTCCTAGTCGTGGGACCGATCGGTGTGGGTAAGAGCACGACCCTGGCGACGATGGTGCAGATGATAAATGAGACTAGGAGCGAGCATATCATGACGATCGAGGATCCGATCGAGTATCTCTTCGAGTCCAAAAGGTCCATCATCGACCAACGAGAGGTCCGTATCGATACGCCAGACTTCCATAGCGCCCTTACCGCCATGTTCCGTGAAGACATCGACGTCTGTATGGTCGGTGAGATGCGAGATATCAATACGATCGCCACAGCAGTCACCGCCGCCGAGACCGGTCACCTCATCCTCTCGACCCTGCATACGAACAATGCTTCGCAGACGATAGATCGTATCATCGACTCATTCCCATCTGGCCAACAAGATCAGATACGCATCCAGCTCGCTGGTTCACTCACTGGTATATTCTCACAGAGACTGATACCGCGCATTTCCGGAGGGCAGATCCCCGCTTATGAGCTCCTCATCAACAACAACGCCGTTTCCAATTTGATCCGTGAGCGCAGGACGCACGAGTTGAATTCTGTTGTTGAGACCAGTTCTCAGGAAGGCATGATCGATATGAATAGATCTCTAGCCGAATTGGTCCGTAGCGGTGAGATCACAGTGGAGAGCGCGTATCAAAATTCACTGAATCCGAAGGTGCTCGAAAGGATGATCTAGGGTCATATACGAGTTATAATCATTCATACTTATGTTATTCAACTACGAAGCTGTCGACGAAACTGGAGCCAAGAAAAATGGCGCCGTTGATGCCATCAATGTTGATGTTGCTATCTCATCTCTCCAAAGGAGGGGACTGACGCTGACTTCGGTCAAGGAAGCTGGTACGCCGTCATCTTTCTTATCAAAGAACATCTCTTTCTTTGATCGAGTGTCATCGAAAGATGTAGTCATCCTCTCGAGACAGCTTTCAACCCTGTTCGAAGCGCAAGTTTCTGCTCTGCGCGTCTTCCGACTGCTCGCGGGTGAGGCCGAGAATCGCACTCTAGGGAACAAATTGACCATCATCGCTGATGACATTCAGGGCGGTAACTCTATCTCCGGGGCTTTGGCAAAACATCCAAAGATCTTCACACCGTTCTATACGAACATGGTCAAAGCCGGTGAGGAATCAGGTAAACTCGATGAGACATTCGCTTATCTGGCTGATTATATGGACAGAACTTACGAGTTGTCTTCCAAAGTCCGTGGCGCCCTCGTCTATCCCGCCTTCGTCGTCGTCACATTCGTGGTCGTTATGATCCTCATGTTCACCATGGTCATCCCGAAGATCAGCGGCATCATCTCTGACTCAGGCGCGGAGATCCCGGTCTATACGAAGATCATCATGGGTATCAGCAACTTCCTCGTTAGTTACGGCTTCATCCTCCTAGGATTGTTTATCATAGCGGGATTCTTGGTCATCAGATTCATCCGAACGCCTGCTGGCAAATACGCATTTGATCATTTCAAGCTCCGAGTTCCATACATCAGCTCTCTATATCGAAAATTGTACCTGTCCAGACTTTCCGACAATATGAATACCATGCTCATCTCCGGTATCCCGATAGTGCGCGCGCTCGAACTCACGTCCAGTGTCATCAATAACAAAGTCTACGAGACTATTCTCGCCACTGCGGTTGATTCGGTGAAAGGCGGCAAGACTCTATCCGAATCTCTCTCGAACAATCCCGGCCAGATCCCCGGTATCATGGTGCAAATGATCAAAGTCGGTGAGGAGACTGGTGAAGTTGGCTCGATCTTGAAGACCATGGCTCGCTTCTATACTCGTGAAGTCACCACTGCTGTCGATTCCTTGGTTTCCTTGATCGAACCGGCGATGATCGTGATGTTAGGCGGGGGAGTGGCGGTACTCCTAGCTTCCGTCCTCATGCCTATCTACAATATAGCCAGTGCGCAGTAGCCTGGTTTTGTTATCCACAGGTGCATTTGAGCACTATATATCGGTATAGTGCTATAATTATCCGTAACAACCTTAGATTCAAGGTCGTTGGTTAATGGATAGTATTTATTAACGATTATTAATAATAATAGACGGAGGTATGGCCTCCGCAAAGTATAAAAATGAAAAAGTACACAAGAGGTTTCACATTGATCGAATTGCTCGTGGTTATCGCTATTATCGGTATTTTGGCTTCGGTTGTTCTCGTGAGTTTGGGAAGTGCAAGAGGGAAGGGTCAGGATGCAAAGATACAGGAACAATTCACGAGCATGAGAGCTCAGGCAGAATTATATACAGGAGCAGGAGCCATCTTTACAGTTAACACGTGTCCAGCAGCTGCATCATCCGGCACCTTGTTCGATACAGCTAATAACGGGCTAGGAACTCTTCTTAGTAATCTTACGTTGACTAATACCCGCTGTGTCTCTACGGGAGCTCCGTCAGCTGGTGCTAGTTGGGCAGCAGCCGCACCATTGTCTACAGGAAAATATTGGTGCGTTGATAGTACTGGAGCATCAGGTGTGTCTGCACAAGCCTCGATTGCATTAGTGATTCCTACAACGGCTTGTGTGTATTAGGCAGTCTCGTATCAGTTCGACCAAATCTACCCACCAAATGGTGGGTAGATTTGTATCATCGTGATGTACAAAGGATCATAATGCAGGAGATGTTATAATCATGACCATGAAGAAGATGTTATATATTATATTGTGTTTGCAGATGATCTCATGCTTTATATTCAGTAGCTATTGGATTCAATATGGTTTGCTATTGTCGGTCATTATAGGAACGTTAGGACTATTGGCTGTTCTCCATTCAAGGGCTTTGATTAGAAGAACTGTCCCTAATGTGTCCTTTTTCCTGTTTATAGTAACTCTAATCATCCTTATACCATTTTCACTAGCAAAGAGTCACTCAATAGAAAATGTATTATGGTGGTTATCATACATGGCCATATTTATAACGGCTCAATGCTTTGCCTCGGATAGGAGATTATTGGAAATTATAGCAAAGGTCTTTGCGGTACTTGCAACGATATATTCTGTTTGCATGGCATATCTATTTACAGTTATTGGTTTGTCATCATATACTCGTCTCAGCGGCTTATCAGCAGGACACAATATCTACGGCGCTTTTCTAATCCTGCCACTTTTTCTGAGTGGCTATTTCGCAATCAAAGAACACGTAATTTGGAAAAAAAGTCTTTGGATAGTTGCTACCTCAATTATCCTATCCAACATCGTTCTGACTTTTTCTCGCGGAACTTGGTTATCGATCGTGGTCGGACTCGCACTTTTTCTCTTTGTGTCCAAAGGGTATATTACCTGGCAGCTAATTCGGACTACATGGAAAACATATGTTTTAGTGATATTGATTGCGGTAATATCAGTGAGTGGTATATGGTTTGCAGCAAAACGAAATACAGTTAGAACTTCTATTGAGAAACCGGCGGCCCAAGTATTTTCGAATGAAGATGCCGACAATAATGCCTTTGTGTCGCGTCTCCACTATTTTGGTGATGCATTGGCCACCTTTATTCAAAGACCTATTTTTGGTTTCGGAGGCGGAACATATCCTTACGCTCTTCGAATGTTTAAAATGGACCCGAATTACGGTTCGTTCGCGGATCCTCATAATTGGTTTCTGAGAATGTTAGTAGAGAATGGAATCGTGGTTGCGGTCATTTTCCTGGCCTTTTTGGGTACGCTATTTTGGGAAATGTGGAGAATGATCCGTCGCCAGAAACAGCTTTCTTGGTTTCATTCTATTGTGTTCGTGGGTCTATTTGGGAGTGTATTTCACGGACTTATGGACATGGATTGGAGCTATAGTATTCTACTACCGGTTTTCTTTTGTTTCGCAGGTGCTCTATATGGAAGTGTTTTGGATGCAAATGAAACAAAAAATACAACAGCGAGGAGCTATTCCTTGTGGGTAGATGTTGTAATGTTAATTGTGCTTTTGATAGCAGTACTAGCTTCTTTCCAATTGTTCCGCGCTGATAGCACGAGAAGGGATGGGGATTATCTGTATTTCACCAAACAGCGTGTCGATGTGTCCGTAGAAAGTTATCAGGCTTCGGCAGATCTGAATCCGTACGATCCTGCTCCTTGGTATAGCCTTTGGAATTTGTATATGAGTGAGGAAATGCCGGCAGACGCATTGGTTGCTATAAAGAAGGCTATATCTATTTTCCCGAAAAACGGCACATTTTACGGCTACTTAGCGACTACGTACGAGGGGTTTGGAAGTACCACTGATGGTATCGGCTATCACGATGCGTTAGTCAGCAATATCAAGTACTTTCCGGCCAACAGTTTGTCAACATATGTAAAGTTGATCAAATACGATTTCGAGCGCAGGAATTATAAGGAAGCATGGGATTATATTAATAGAGTTGTCCCTATATATTCTCATTACGAAACTGTCCTCTGGTACAAGAATGACCCAAATTCATCGGTAATGAGCGAAAATCTAAAGATTTTGAAAGATTATAAAACAAAAATAGAGGAGATAAACAAATCAATAAGCTCCTCGACCAAATAATACTGCCGGAATGGTCTTTAACATGATGATCGTGTCTAGTGTGAGATTCCTGTTACACACATAGTAGAAATCATACTCGAGGTTTTCATGAAGGGGAATATCCTTTCTGCCAAGGATCTGCCATAGGCCTGTGAGGCCCGGTTTGGCCTTTAAGCGCGTATTTTGCCATGGTTCGTATTCTTTCACGATGAACTCCATTTCTGGTCTGGGACCGACGAGGCTCATATCGCCCTTCAGGATATTCCAGAGCTGGGGGAGCTCATCCATGCTCAAACGTCGTAATATCTTGCCGATTCTGGTTATCCGTGAGTCATCTCCGTCATAAGGAGCATATTCGTAGAGAGAAGCGTCGCATCGCATCGTTCGGAACTTGAACATAGTGAATGGTCTACAATCGGAACCGATCCGTGACTGTTTGATGAGGATGGGCCCTCTGGAATCAAGTTTGATCGCACATGATATCAATAACCAGAGAGGGAATATAAAGATCATACCGAGTCCGGAGGTCACTATATCAATGAGTCTCTTTGTGATGACATATATGTGGTTTGGTTGCTGACCAGGGACGATGGATGGTATATCGTCGATATCGGTCAGTCGGACTTCACCAGTCACTAATCTGAATGTATCCAGTATCACTCTAAAGCTATGATGACCCAATTTCTCATTCGCGAGAATTTCCATGACTTGTTCGCGCGAAAGGCGTTCATCGGCGATAAATATGTCATCGCTTTTTAACGAAGCCAGAAATTGGAGAATACTGTGATCATTAGGATCTAGACAGATCACCGAGAGGCTGGGGAAGTTGTCCTTGAGTTGTTTTTCAATATGTTTCGCTCTTTCTCCGGTGCCGATGATATGGACGTCGATATCTATGTCGCGCGTCCTATTTCGCCTATATCGGAAATAGGCGAAACGGCCGAGGCAGATGAATATCGCGGTGATGACAACGGTCATGAACAGGATGAAACGTGAGAAATCGAATTTTATGGCATAGACGCACATTGTGATGATGAGCGTCCATATGAGCAATGCCTTTAATACTGTAAATACCCTTGTGGAAAGCTCGATGTTGCGGATCTGGTAAAGTTTGAAAGAGGAGAAAATAGTTAAAAGCAGGAAAGTGGCGATGATAAATGAGATCAGATATAGTGCCGTATCATATTTCGTCTGCCCAAAAAGCCTGGTAATCCAAATCGATTGTCGGATAAATATGGATATAGAGAACGCCAAAGTCAGACTGATGGAGTCGATAATGGCTAAGATGGTGAATCCAGAGGTAATCGATTTCATATAGTAGTTCAATGGTAGTTTCAAATGATAATCATCATAATGGCTTGCTGGTTGACCTCTTTCGTATACCGGTTGGTTCAAGAATATATTTCCTTATTCCGATTCTAGTTTTGATAGGTATATATCTATAATAATAATACTTGGCAAATCCAATCATTGACGGCATTGAAGCCTTGTAATTTGCCCACGGGGTAAAACTTAAATATTTACGGTACTCACTTTTCATTGGATGATGACAGAGAAAGTCCCATGGTTTTTTAAATGTATTAAAGTGTAAGATTACGGGATTTTGTGTGGCCTCCAGAATTTCTGTTTTTGTGAATATATCAGCTCCACGATGGTCATAGAAATCAGATAATACATTATATTTCGGATGCAGCCGTTTCCACTTATTGATAAGAGCTGCATTTAACACATCCTGATCGTGCAATATAATTTTTTCAGGATTTTTGTTTATGAACTCGATACATTTTTGACCGATCTTCTCATTGCGCCACTTTTTAAGATCAATATACATGACCCCTGAATTGAAGTAGTCTCTTCTAGACTTGATGGAAAGGTGTTTATACTCGTAAATTCCGGGATCGTTACCGGCCAATACTATGTGATTGTCAAATGTTTGTAGAAATATGCTCTCGATATTACCTTTAATGATGACATCACAATCCAGGTATAATACTCTGTCTATATTATCTGGCAACAACTCGCCTATGGAAATCCTGTAGTAGGCTGCTTCAGTCAGATAATTGCTCAAGTATGCCTTTTTGAAGACGTCTTTATTTGCATGTAAATAATTGATCTTAAAATTATAACGATCTTCTATGGCTGACAGCTTTTTTAAGTTTTCATCATTTATGCCGCCGTCTATAACATAAATTGTTATCTTCTTTGCATTATTGTTTTCAAAGAGTGAGCAAATGGCAACTCCCAAATGCTGAGCATAATTGTTATCTGATGAGAAGATTATAGATAGCTGTTTCATGTTCTATGATTTGTTGAGACATATGTTCGATTTATTGAATATCTAAAAGACTTGAGCATGCTTTTGATTAGTTGATGATTATAGGAAATGACAGTAAAAGCTGGCAATATGAAGTAGAACTCGATCAATTTCAGATTTCTCTTTTGAGCGAGGATCGTAGAGAAATGCATACGCTCGGCATTTATCTCAGAAGAACTTTGCCCATCCTCATGAAATCTAAAATTACAGGTTATTTGATTGAAAAATAACCATCTTGTCTTGTTCATGATCCTCAGCCAGTAATCATAATCTGCAGTATCCGTATCTTTCTCATCAAATACCCCAAGTCTGTTGAATACTTCTTTTTTAATAAATACTGACTGATGGCAGACAGTGTCGCGATATTTTAACATCTGCCTTCGTAGGAAGTCATTTGAATTAAAACGACTAAATCGTGTGGAGTTTGATAATCTAATGAATTGGGATTTGTAATTTACGTATTTAGCTTTTCCATATATCCAGTCAGGATTATCGTTGGTGCGTAAGAACTCGTCCACGTCCATGATGACATCTGGATTATCCAAATAATCATCCGAATGTAAGTGAATAAGGTATTCTCCAGCAGCATACTTGATTCCGAGATTCATTGCATCAGTGATTCCATTAGCTTCAAATTGAAATAGTTTAACTCTTTCAGGGTTTTGTTTCTGATATTTAAGTATCATTTCTTTTGTACCATCGGTAGAGAAACCGTCTACAAATATATGCTCATAATTGCTAAATGTCTGAGATCTTACTGACGTGATAGTCTCAGTAAGATATTTGGCACTATTTTTTGTGCAAGTGATTATTGAGTATCTAGGATTCATAATGTGAATTATAAAATATTGCGTCTACTTAAAGCGGTTGCATTGTTATCTATATTCTGTATTGTATTTTAATATTGTCGCAAGTATGCCCCAATGTTGCCCACCAAATATCTTATCTCTATAGTCATTGGAACCTACTATCTCAAAACTGGGTCCATTGACTTTACAAATATAGTCTACGCATGGTCTTTGGATTGAAATATTTGTTTCGAATTTTCCTACATTGAATGTATACTTCGATATCGATATGCGAGTTTTATAATGTCCGATTTTATACCGTTTCAACCTGCCTGTATCATCCGATTCCGATGAATGTAAGATGATATTATCGTCGTTTGATACTATAAAGACCAAAGTTGATGCTACCATATTTTGTTTGACTACATATTCAATCTCTATATTGAAATCCTCGCTAGTGTTTAAGATATTTGATAGATCGTTTGCCGAATTATAGATGGACACTTTTGTAATCTGTGCAGGGCTTTCAACATGATTATTGCCGAATATAACTGGATTGTTGCTTTCTTCGTTAACTGACTGATACAGTTCGATTATTGTATTAGTCGGTCCGACTTCTTTTGAAATACCACCGTCCAACAGTAATGTATTATTACATAATAATCTTATAGCTTGCATATTATGGCTAACAAATATTATCGTCCTTCCTTCTTTCTTGGAAATATCTTCCATTTTACCTAGGCATTTTTTTTGGAATTCTGCATCGCCAACTGCCAGAACTTCATCAACAATCAAAATATCCGGTTCCAGGTGTGCTGCCACCGCGAAAGCGAGCCGAACATACATCCCGCTAGAGTAATGTTTAACTGGTGTATCTAGGAATTTTGCTATGCCAGCAAAAGCAAGTATTTCATCAAATTTCTTGGCGACTTCCTTTCTAGTCATGCCGAGGATGACACCATTTAAGAAGATATTTTCGCGGCCTGTCAATTCAGGATGAAAGCCAGTGCCGACTTCGAGTAGGGAAGAGACGCGGCCATACAGTCTAACATTGCCTTCGGTAGGTTTGGTGATACCAGCAATAATCTTGAGTAATGTGGATTTGCCGGCTCCGTTTTTGCCTATGACGCCAACAATGTCACCCCTTTCGATATTCAGGTTAACGTCCTTCAATGCCCAGAAATCTTCATGAATCTTTCTCCTGGCAAGCGGATGTCTGGCGAAATCCATGATCGTGTCGCGCAGTGTTCCATAACGGACTTTGTCGTGGATTATAGGGTATCTCTTCCCTAGGTTATTTATTTCGATGATTGGTTTCATGAAGATGATCGTTACATCAAATAATATCAGAAAATGCACTTTCTGATTTCACAAAATAATACAACCCAACTATTCCCAATATGAGGGCTATGGCGCAGGATATTGCAAACGACTGGATCGGAAAAACAGTTCCAAATATAGCGGCACGAAATGAATCAATCACACCGCTGACCGGATTGATTAGAAGCAATCGGTGATATTTCCCCAAAGTTACAGATGAATAAATGACAGGACTAAGAAATAACCCTAATTGCACAAAATACGGAACGATGAATTGCACATCACGGTATTTTACATTGATGGCTGATAATATGACCCCGACGCCGGCGGACGTGAGCGTTAAGCTAATAATAATTGGAATTACGAGTGCGATTCCTGATATAGAAGGTATCGTCCCAAAATATATCATAAGGATCAGTAATATTATTGATGAAGGGACGAGATCGATGAGTTGGGTTGATATCTTTGCTAGTGGGATGATGATCCTGGGGAAATAGATCTTTGTGATCATTTGTCTCGATGCAACAAGTGAACCGCTGGATTCGGTTACTGAATTGGCGAAATATTGCCATATGATCATACCGGAGTATACAAAGAGTATGTATGGAATAGCGTTGTCGGTAATATCGCCAAATCTGCCAAAAACTACCACAAAAGCTATTGTTGCTAAAATTGGCTGGCAAATGGCCCAGGCGATACCTATTAAAGTCTGTTTATATCGGATTTTATAATCGCGCCATGTCAAAAGGTACATTAGCTCACGGTGATGCCATATGTCTCTAATTTCGACAAAAGGTCTGAATCTAGTCGATGGTTCTATTATTCTATATGGCACCTTGTCAAGGTCTGTTCGTGTGTTGTCCATGGGCATATCTTACATGATATAATCTTTGAATGCATCAAGTAGAGACCCGATTTTTGCCGCAAACCATATGGAAGACTTATCTGTAGTTATAGTCACGAGAAACCGGTTGGATAAACTCAAGCGGTGCGTGGCGTCAGTTCAAGAGAAATTGCCCAAAGCACAGGTAATCGTCATTGATAATGGCTCTACGGACGGAACAGTTGTATTCTTAAAAGGGTGCCACAATGTTAAGACCAACTTTCTAGTATCAAACGTCGGACCAGCGGCAGCTCGGAATGTCGCAATACGAGAATCTTTACGAAGCTACATCATGTTCCTAGATGATGACGCGTGGATCAGTAAATTGAATATTGGAGAAATCAAGCAATTTTTCATCGATAACTTGACTGTCGGTATCATTGCACCAAGATTATTATATCCCAATCTAGATATACAGGAATCAGTCAGGTCTTTTCCGACAGTTCCTTTTCTCTTGTGGCGCGGCACATTCTTGAGGAAAGTATTTCCACGGGCTAAGTGGTATGAAAAATCCCTGTTGCTGGATGTTATTAACTCTGCATCTAAACCATGTGTAGTAGAGTGGGCAATCAGTGCATGTTTTATTGTACGAAAAAGTATTTTTGATCTGACCGGATCATTTGATGATAAGTATTTCATATATTACGAAGATGCGGACATGTGCTATCGGGCTAAGCTTAATGGATATTCCGTTTACTATTGGCCAGATGCCACTATCTATCACGAATACGCCAGGTCAAGCGCAAATAAAATCGGTTTACCTCTAATGAGGCACATTCTAAGTATCTGCCGATTTTTCTGGAAACGATAAAGTGTATAGGGCTATCTGGGGTGGGTTTGTAGATGGTTAAGGGTTGTGGGGTAGTAGACCACATGCGTCACATAAATGTGCTACAATTACGACATAAAAACTTTACTAAGCTACAAAGTTTGTCTAACAATCACAATATGAAAAGCACTATCAAATCATCTGGGTTGTCAAAAAGTTTATCAAATCGCGGTTTCACTTTGATCGAGATGTTGGTGGTCATAGCCATCATCGCCATATTGACAGGTATTATCGTTACCAATATGTCTGGTGCGAAGGCCAAAGCCAGGGATGCAAAGAGGATATCGGACTTGGGTAATATTCAAATGGCACTCGAACTTTATTTTGATCGATGCAATCTATATCCTCAATCTGATGGCGTTACGGTAGGCCAAGGTGGTGATTCATCGAGTTGTGGTAGACAGAAGCCTGGTGGAACCCAATATTATTCTATGTCTGATTTCATCGAGACGATACCAACCCCTCCGAACTCTACATCAGCCGAAGTCTATGCATACAAGGCTACGCCGGATGGTCGTAGTTACATGTTACACACTTCTCTCGAAGTACAGAATGACAGTATCACTAAGGATAGTGTTCCAGATAGTAAGAGACAATACAATATCGATTCAGCAAATGATTTTAGCTGCTATTCCACGAACGCACCGACTAATTATTGTTTGAGTTCGCCAAACATAGAGACACAAGTTCCTGGTGGTGGGAACCACGCTGCGCCTTAGTAGTTCGTCTTGATTATTACATTTTGATCATCCTTCATGGACACTCTCTCACTCGTTCTCTCATTCGTCTTCGGCACCATCATCGGGAGCTTCTTGAACGTAGTCTCACTCAGATTTAACACGGGCACAGGCATAGGAGGCAGATCTAGATGCATGTCTTGTGGCATGACGCTCACGTGGAAGGAATTGGTCCCGCTTTTCAGCTTCTTGGCGCAGAAGGGTTCATGCAAGAAGTGCCGGAGCAAGATCTCTTGGCAGTATCCACTGGTCGAATTCATGGCAGGCATACTTTTTGTCCTGGTGTTTATAACATTCCCACCGCTCACACTGCTCTCCGGCGTGACGACTCTCATATACATGTTCATGAGCTGTCTCATGGTCGTCATCGCCGCTTATGATATCAAACACAAGATCATCCCTGATCAGTTCGTCTACACATTCATCTTCGTCTCTCTCGTCGGTCTCTGCGTCGGTGGTTCGTCGTGGCTACATGTGCCGAGTATCTCCGCATTTATCGCCGGACCACTGCTCGCACTACCATTCGCGCTCATTTGGGTCCTTTCTAGGGGGAGATGGATGGGACTCGGTGATGCCAAGCTCGTCCTCGGTATCGGATGGTTTCTGGGTATTGCTGGTGGGGTGAATGCATTGGTGCTCTCATTCTGGATCGCGGCGGTCATCTCAGTCATCTGGCTTTTCGCGACATACAAGAGATGGCAGACAGGCACAGAGATACCATTTGGACCATATCTCATCCTGGGGTTTTATCTGGTGCTCATATTCCATGTGCAAGTCATCGACGTGGCGATGATCAGAGAGCTGTTGCTATCCATGATATAATAAGGTCATGCTCCGTTCTAGAAAACAAAGTTGGCACAATAGAGGTTTTACTCTCGTCGAACTGCTGGTCTGTATCACCATATTCGTCATCATGACCGCGCTTATGGTCGTGAAATATGGCAATTTCAATCAAAGCGTACTGCTCACAAACCTCGTCTACGATACCGCTCTCACGATCCGAACCGCGCAGAATTACGGTTTGAGCGTGAAAGGCGTGAAGGATGCGAGCGGGGCACCGGTCTCTTGCGGCAATAGCACTGCCGACCCGAATTTTCAATGCGCATACGGGGTGGCTTTTGATAGTTCGGCAGGTAATAATGACCGTTTTACTCTATTCGCGATCGCAGATCCTGGACAAGTGGCTGGATCCAACAATCGTATCTCGATAAGTACATATACATTGAAGAGGGGTGCGACGATCTCGGGCGTATGTGGGGGGGATGATACGTGTAACGCCATACCCGGACAACAGTTGTATATTACTTTCAAGCGTCCAGATCCGAGCGCGAATATCGTCTTTGTAGATAGCGGAGCCCCCCAATCCTCAGATGATTATGCCAAGATAACCATCAAAGGCACAGACAACACGATGAGATCGATCAGTGTGCGAAGTAACGGACAGATATCTGTCGATATATGATGATGTACAAATCTAACAGGCAAAAGTCGAATTGGAAGATGTTCGGACACGACAGGTCTCTAGGTTTTACGTTGATCGAGATGATCGTCGCTCTGGCAATATTCTCTGTCGTTGCCGTCGTCGCTCTCGGGGCACTCATGAAGATCATCAGTGCCAACAAGAAAGCGCAGTCTCTCATGTCTGCGATGACCAATATCAACTTTGCCTTGGAGTCGATGTCTCGTGAGATGAGAGTGGGGTCGAATTTTTATTGCGTTGGGGGTGAGACAACAGTTGGATCAACTTTTACATCTACCGGTTGTCCGACGGGTTTACGACCTTCAACCTCAGGTGGAACTGATGGTCCGATGATCGCCTTCAGGTCGTCTAAAGTCGATTCGAGTCAAACTACACCATGTAATCTGATATATGCATATCATTTTGTTTATGATGGTAGTCGCTGGGATATTTTGAAAGCTTCACAAGCAGGAGGTAATGGTTGTACAGATACTTTGACTTATAACACAGGCAGCCCAGGCAGTGCAGGCAACTTTTCCTCTATCATCGATAAGAATGTGATCATCACGGACTACTTTATCAAAGTAACAAGTGCCTCTTTTCCTCTCGCCACCATACGAATATCAGGTTATGTAGGAGCGCGCGAGACCGAAAGGACATATTTCGACGTGCAGACGGCGATCTCAGCGAGGACCGCTAGTGATACACCATAATAAAAGGTTATAAGGTATTAAGAATCAGGTATGAAGTATACAAGTACAAAATCCAAAACCAGCATCTCCAAGGGTCTCCTCGATAAGAATTCAGGCGGTTTTACTATCGTCGAAACTCTCGTGGCTATAACTGTCCTCATGATCGCCATCGCGGGTCCGCTAGTCGTGGCGAGTAAGGGTCTGAGCTCGGCATTGTATGCTCGTGATCAGATCATCGCCTCATTTCTCGCACAAGAGAGTATGGAAGTGATAAAGAACAAGAGGGATAACAATTTGGATGGCGTTGGATCGACTTGGATAGATGAGATAAATGGTCCAGGTTGTAGCAGTCCGACTGCTACATGTGACGCCAATTCTATCGAATATGACCAGTTCAATTCTAGCGGACCATCCGGTGGCTTTCCGATTTTATATAATGGTAGTACAGGTTATGCTCCCAGTAATACTGGTTCCCCAACGATCTTCAAGAGGTATTATTATCTGACGCTTATGACCGGTAGTGGTAATTGTGAGATCACTTCAACAGAGTGCACCGTTCATGTCATCGTCAGTTGGAATGAGGGTACCGTACCATACGAAGTAGAACTGGATAGCCAACTGGTCAATTTTGCTCGTTAAACATATATGGAATCAGTCCAAGAAATAAAAAAGTTCGAGCTAGATAGTTTCCGATACAGTCGAGGCTATACGTTGCTCTTCGCAGTTCTAACGGCGGCGCTGGTTCTCGGTGTCGCGGTGTTCATCCTTTCGATCAGCAGGGGGCAGTATCTCTTGGCCTCGACAGCCAGGGAGTCGACATATGCATTTTACGCGGCTGACAGCGGGATCGAATGTGCGGCGAAGATCGCTAGAGATTTGGCTACAACGACAGGAACACTACCTAATATTACTCCTGCAGGAGCAATTACCTGTGCTGGTTCAACTTCGATAGACATTCCTGCATGGGATGCTGCGACTTCTAATGTGAATGGTCTAAGTGGTACTCATGTCACATCCGTCACTGTGAAACTTGTCGACACTGAATGTGCCAATATCACATTCGTCAAAGGTATCGATACGGCCGGAAATTCTGTAACGCAGATAGAATCCCGTGGATACAATTATTGCAAATTGAGTGCAGGAATATGGACTCCTGACACATCCAATCCGAAAGTCGTAGAGAGAGCGATCCGTCTCACATATACCGGGATGTAGCGATATGATATCCTGTATGCATGGATGAGCTACATAAGTCACATAAAAACCCTCAAAAAAACGGAGATAGAGCGTCAAAAGACGTCATAGGACGCTCGGAAAAGCTCAGGGCGTCTATTGAGCACCATAGGCACGCTTATCACGGCCGAGATAAGCCAGAGATCACGGATGAAGCATATGATTCATTGGTGCGTGAATTGGAGGAAATAGAAGCGAGATATCCGGAATTGAAGACCTCGGAGAGCCCGACAGAGCGTGTGGGCGGTAAGCCATTGGACGAATTTACAAAGGTCAAACACGCCGTCAGGCAGTGGTCATTTGATGACATCTTCGACGCCAGTGGCCTCGAGAAATGGGATGAAAAAGTCCGTAATTTCATAAAGAAAGACGCGAACTCGGCTCGGCCAACTTTATCCGTTGGCGAAAAAGTCGAATATTGTTGTGAGCTAAAGATCGATGGTCTCAAAACAGTCTTGACTTATGAGGACGGCGTCTTCGTGCAAGGCGCGACTCGTGGTGACGGTGAGATCGGTGAAGATGTCACGCAAAATGTGAGGACCATCCATTCGATACCCTTGAAGCTCGAGGGATCAGGGTCAAGGGTAAAGGGTAAAGAAAATCCTATAACTTCTCTCGTCGCCGTTGGTGAGATATGGATAGGCAAGAAAAGTCTGGAGAAGATAAATAGAGAGCGCGAGAAAGCCGGGGAACAGCTATTCGCCAATACGAGAAATCTGGCGGCTGGATCCATCCGTCAGCTGGATCCGAAAGTGGCGGCATCGAGGAAGCTGGATTCATTTATATATGATATCGACAAGATCGATCAAAGTACGGATCATGGTCCATCGACTGTTAGCGCCTTGCCAGAAACTCAATACGGAGAACTCAAACTCCTGAAAAAGCTCGGTTTTCAGATAAATCCATATTTCGAGGTATTCAACAGCTTGGAAGGCGTGCAGAAATTCTATGATGAATGGACGGAGAAACGCGATACACTCGAGTATGGTCTGGACGGCATCGTCATCAAGGTGAATTCGCGCAAGATCCAAGGAGTTCTCGGATATACCGGTAAATCACCGAGATGGGGCGTGGCCTACAAATTTCCCGCGGAACAAGTGACGACTATTCTAGAGGATATCGTTTTTCAGGTCGGACGGACTGGCGTCATCACTCCCGTAGCATCGCTCCGACCGGTGTTGGTCGCCGGTTCGACTGTCTCACGCGCGACTCTGCACAATGAGGATGAGATAGCCAGGCTCGATCTCCGGATAGGTGATACTGTCGTTTTACAGAAAGCTGGTGACGTTATTCCGGACATCGTCAGTGTCGTGAAGGAGCTCCGGACTGGTAGAGAGAAAGTCTTCGTTTGGCCGAAGCATATTCCGGCGTGCGGGGGAGATGGCAGGATAGAGCGTATTCCGGGAGAGGCGGCATGGAGGTGCGTGAACAAGGAGTCATTCGAGCAATTGAAGCGAAAATTCTATTACTTCGTCTCGAAGAAATGTTTCGATATAGATGGCCTCGGACCAAAGATCATCGACGTTCTGCTTGCGAACGATCTGGTGGCTTCATTTGATGAGATATTTACCTTGAGACGAGGCGACTTATTGGCTCTGCCACGGTTCGCCGAACTATCTGTGGATAACCTGTTAACATCTATTGAAAAAGCCCGCAGAATAACGCTTCCACGGTTCTTGACGGCGCTATCTATTCCACAGGTAGGTGAGGAGACGGCATATGATCTGGTTGAGTATTTTGCCAGTAGATCAGAAACGGATGGGATCTTTTCGAAAGACCGAGAACCGTCCGAGCGTCCATCAAAGAAAACAGGCGCGAGTTTCGCAGGTCTTGAGAAAAGTGCCCCATCCGTTTCTGGATCACTACTCGGGCAGATCCGATCAGCTCCTAGAGAAGAGCTCGAGTCCATCAGTGGAGTCGGTCCGATCGTGGCTGGGGCAGTCTATTCATGGTTCAGGGACGAGGATAATGAAAAGTTGATCGAGAAATTGTTGAAACAGGTGACGATCGACGAGGCGGAAAAGCCCGCGGGCGGCGCGTCATCCAGATCGCGAGGCCAGACTTTTGTATTCACTGGTACGATGCCGACATTGGAGAGGATGACCGCGGAAACGATGGTTCGCGAAAATGGCGGCGAGGTTTCGAGTTCAGTCTCCAAGAAAACTTCTTATGTCGTCGCTGGCGAGAACCCTGGATCAAAGATGGAGAGAGCCAGGAGTCTCGGCGTCAAGGTGATCAGCGAGGAGGAATTTATGAAGTTGTTTTAGTTATGCTACAATCCCAACCATGATAACCGTCACAGAATTGGAAAAACTGGCCGAACTGGCACGCATCAAACTCACGGACGATGACAAAAGATCGCTCACAAAGGAGTTCGATTCGATTCTGGGGTATATCGATCAGCTAAAAAAGGTCGAGGTTTCTCTCGATGCGGAAGGGCGCGTTGGCGCGGTCAAAAATGTCGTTCGAGCGGATGGAGTCATCGTCACCTCGCCGGAAGATCGGGAGAGGTTGTTAGACGAAGCCCCACAGAGAATAGGGGAATTCGTGGCGGTTAAGAAAATATTATGAAAGTAGTAAACAGTAAACAGTAAACGGTAAACGGGAAATAAATTTTATGCCAATCAAACTCGGAGAACTTACGATAAAGAAAGCACATGACCATCTCATGAAAGGCGATTTTACGGCTGTTGAGTTGACTCGAGCTTATCTAGACGAGATAAAGAAAAAGGATGGTGAGATCCACGCCTATCTCGAAGTATTCGGTGATGCACTCGATGCGGCCAAGCGCGCTGATCAGATGATCGAGGAAGGCAGAGCTGGTCTCCTTACGGGCATACCGATCGCGATCAAAGATAATATTTTGATAAAAGGCAAGATCGCAAGCGCCGCTTCAAAGATGCTGGAGGATCATCATGCCACATATGATGCGACTGTCATCGCCAAATTGGCACAACAGGGTGCTGTTTTTTTGGGAAGGACGAATATGGACGAGTTCGCCATGGGAGGATCGACGGAAAATTCTGCTTACGGAGTGACGAAAAATCCACTTGATCCGACGCGCGTCGCGGGTGGTTCATCTGGCGGATCTGCCGCGGCAGTCGCCGCCAACATGGCGCTCGCAGCTCTCGGGTCAGATACTGGTGGTTCCATCCGTCAGCCGGCGAGTTTTTGTGGTGTCGTCGGATTGAAACCGACTTATGGCCGAGTATCTAGATATGGTGTTATGGCCATGGGTTCGTCGCTCGATCAGATCGGACCATTTGCAAAGACTGTCGGTGACGCGAAAATATTACTCGATGTTATAAAAGGCAAAGATGCGAAAGACGGCACGACTATAGGGGATGAGACTTATAATGATGGAAAAGGAAGATCGGAAAATGGAAGAGGAGGGGGCAAGAAAGCCGTGATCGGAGTGCCGAGGCACTTTTTGAGCGGTGACGGTATAGATAAGGCAGTGATGGAAGCATTCGATGAGTCGATCGTGTCATTCGAGAAAAAGGGTTACGAAATAAAGGAGATCAAATTACCGAACATTTCATACTCATTGCTCGTATACTATATCATCATGCCTGCCGAAGTTTCCGCGAACATGGCCCGCTTCGATGGTATGAGATTTGGACTGCGCAAAGAAGGCGAGAATGGTATCCGAGATTACTTCGAATCACGCCGCGCGGGGTTTGGGTCTGAGGTGATCCGCCGTATCCTCCTCGGTACATATGTGTTGTCTTCAGGGTATTATGATGCGTATTACAATAGAGCAAATGCGGTCCGCAAGATGATCACTGACGATTTCCTAGGAGCATTCAAGTCCGTGGATGTTATCATGACGCCAACGGCTCCGTCTCCCGCATTTAGGATCGGAGAAAAGACAGCCGATCCGATGGCGATGTATCTCGAGGATATCTTTACCGTTACCGCCAATCTGACTGGTCTGCCTGCGATATCCGTGCCTTGTGGCTCGACGATGAGAGATGGTGTCGAATTGCCGATAGGGTTACAGATCACTGCTCGCCATGGTGATGAAGAGTCTCTATTCAGTGTTGGGGAAGAGGTGAGATGCTCGTTCGGGGAAGAGGTGTGAGTTACGATCATTCCGCCGCTTTCATAAGTTTTCACTTGGCGTTATAATTGCATCATGGATCTACTTCCAGCACTTGAAAAAGCACTGACGACTATCTTCGGTTGGTATCCTCCACTCCTCGAATTCGTGAGGCAGGCGGTCGGCATCGTCATCGCTGTATCGATCCCATTGGCGCTCATTTTCTTTATCGGCATCATCTATTGTGTCGAAGGATTGAAGAGGATCCGTATCAAGGAATCCCTGATCTATGATACGAAGACTGAGCCGGCATACGAAGCTGTCAAGGCGGGGGACAAGGTTTTGACCAATCGTTGGGAGAGTGTACAGAAGCACGTCAATTCCGCGAATCAAAATGACTGGAAACAGGCGATCATCGAAGCTGACGTGATGCTCGATGATATCTTGACTCGGATGGGCTATCGTGGCGAATCTGTTGGTGAAAAATTGAAACGCGTTGCCACTGGTGATTTCGCTTCTCTCGATGATGCTTGGGAAGCGCATAAGGTGAGAAATAGGATCGCTCACGACGGATCAAGTTTCATTCTTTCCGAACACGATGCCAAGAAGACCATTCAGAGTTATAGGAAGGTATTCGAGGAGTTTTTCTATATATAGATACTTGTTGCGGGGGCCGGAATCGCACCGACAATTTTCAGGTTATGAGCCTGACGGGTTACTGTTACCCTACCCCGCGATATATTTCTAAACTATCTTAATAACGCTTTAACCTAGCCATTGTGCCACAAAAGGGAAGTGAATGCAAATCCAGCTCGAGCGTAACCCGCATTGATTATTCTGTCATTTTTCGGTATTGTATCTCTGTCGATGTGAATGTAGGGTGGTAGCCCTCATACATCGTACAGTGTACATTTCGATACATGTCGGCGTAGCTCAGGTAGTTAGAGCATAGCATTCATAAAGCTAAGGTCGAAGGTGCAAGTCCTTCCGCCGACACAGAGAAGGTTCCAGAGTAAATAGCTAGTTTCATATGTGTATATCCTGTGGATGCGCTTTTCTGGCACGGTGCTATGCTTATTCCTGGAGTATAAGAATGAAAGCTACATATAGGAACTTAGTCGCGATCGGTATCACGTTTGCCGTGTTATCTGCGCCGCAAACGAGTGCTGTGGTCGGCACGAACAACATTGTGGGGAAGGTTTCTGCCACAAATAGTATCGTCGCATCGGCGACGTATTCGGTCGTATCGAGCATGGAGAGTGTGTCAGGTGTGACGGATACGAACGTGACTAAAACCGCAGAGAGCTATTTCAATGAACACTTCATGGGTGAGATGATCCAGCAACAGGCAGATGGGCGTTTCTTCGGAGTTCAGTGGATGGATTCCGTCATGAATACCGTCGATTTTGATTCCAGCCTGACTTTCGGCGGTGTAAACTTTGGAATCGACACGGCGTCCGGCCCGATTCTCCGGGTTAAAGAGGGTCTATATTTTGGGCCTTTCTATGTGTCAAAATACCCGATGTCTTCGACGGGACCGTACCCAGATGTCACGGACATCGGGTTCGTATTTAGGTGGAATATACGGTGAATGTCATTGCGTGGGTGATGTTGAGGGAGCTCGATCCTCGGGCTCCTTTTTGTGGCTCTTCCTATATGTTATCTGGTATCGATTCATGCAACACAGCAGTGAACTCATGGCCATTTTCTTGCTCTATGAAATTATATGATTTCATGTATAATCATCCACATCTGGTATGAGACAAAGATCTATATCTACGAAGAAAGAAGGAGATCTTTGAAAAGTACTTGAAAATGCGGTCGTAGCTCAACTGGCTAGAGCACTCCCCTGTCACGGGAGAGGTTGCGGGTTCGAGCCCCGTCGACCGCGCAATCAGAAAATAGTCTGGCTTTACGCCAGGCTATTTTCTTATTTGTAGCGGACGCGAGGAGCGTAGCTCCGAGAGGGACTCGAAAAGGTTTTCCCATATTTTCGAGAATCGAGCGAAGCGGGATTTAAGAAAATGGGAAACCTCTACTGAAGCGGTACGCTTCGAGCCCCGTCGAACGCGCATAGGCACAAGTCGAAAATGAAGGAAGCTGAATTGGACGAGGTCATCGGTGAGAAGTATTTGAAGATGCCCGATGGCTATATCCAATCGTATTTGTGAATGATACAGTAATAAGTGGTCGCAGGAGATTGAAGTATAAGGTGAAAGGGGACATCGATGATGGACGTATGAGGTCGATAGCTTTCGTCGTCAATGGAGCGGAACATATCAACGTGTATTTTGGTATGCCGCGAAAATAGGTGTGGAATCATGGATATATAATAAACAGTAAATATGTAATTACCACAATATGATGAATAAAATAAATAGTGTATATATATCAGTATTGACGACGGATGACTATCTGCCGGGCATTCTTGTCTTGAACCATTCCCTAAATTTGGTTAACAGCAGGTACGATCTTCATGTTTTATTGACTCCTAATATTTCCGAACAAACCATTCGTGCGTTGGATAGTAATTTGATTTCTTACTCCGTAATATCAAGAGAAATCGTCAATCCAACCAATGTAAATGTACATCATAGGTGGTTCCCGACTTATTCAAAATTGGCAGTGTTTGATCAGACGCAATATAAGAAAGTCGTGTATTTAGATGCTGATATGCTAATACTGCGTAACGTAGATGAATTGTTTGGACATGCACACATGAGTGCTACGAATGCGGGGGGCATGCTTCCTAGAAAAACAAATCCAAGGCACTTAGGCTTAAATTCAGGTCTGATCGTGATCGAGCCATCACATTTTTTATTTAAGGACATGATGAGTAAGGTTGGAAAGATAGAAAATCTCAGGGTTGAAGGAAATACAGAAAGACCTGTGTACGGAAGTGATCAGGATTTTATTAATGCCTATTTTTCGGAGTGGCCCAATCAAAAGGAATTACATCTGGATCATAAATTTAACATATTTCATTACCACCTTGATGAGTATAATAAACTCTTTGGATATACGATAGGTGAGGGTCCTAGACCAATAAGCATAATTCATTATGCAAGTTATCTTAAGCCTTGGAATATTGATAGACGAGAAATTTCAAAACTAGAGCATAATCATGATAAAAAGTTAGAATTAGAGGCGATTTCTATTTGGATCGAAAATCAAAACAATCTCGTTAATGTAGGTCTGAGCTAATTTCTTTTAGCGTTTTCTTGATGAGTTTGTTGTAAATATTCACATTTTTATTGAATTCATTTATCTGATTTACTTCATTTCCTGATCGATAATCATGTTTAATATGAAATACTCCCGTTGAATAGACGGGTATGATATAATTTCCATTCGCAATAAGACATGCACCTAGGAAAGTGTCTTCCATGCCCCATCCTTCAAATGCTAGATTAAAACCACCAGTATTTAGAAATGTTTTCTTTTTCATAGTGATTGAACATGTGAGAGCAATAGATGGTAGGTCCCAGACACCTAATACGTTCCCGTTGCCGAAATCTTTTAGATTATTCGACTCTTTCATCAACCTGACAGTCCTTGTCTCAATTGGTGTGTTTAGTCGATGAATTCTTTTCCATTGCGGTGTGATTGCTTTTGAAAATCTGAAATCCTTTTCGATATTTGGTCTATCTGCGTGCTCAATGAAATTGAAAATCTTACTACTATCTATGTAGACATTCTCTTTGAAAGAGAGAAAAACACTGTCATGAAGTGCTTCACATCTTAATACACTTTCCCTTACAAAATGTTTTTCGAGAAGGACATCAGAGTCGAGAAAGATAAGTATATCTCCTGTGGAAATCTGAACACCAGAGTTTCTAGCAGCGGATCTTCCAGCGTTTGGTTGTTTTATGTATTTGAGTTCAAATTTATATTTTTGCTGAATAATCTTTTGATCTGTATCATCAGTCGAACCATCATCAACTACAATTACCTCCAGCAAATCTCTTTCTGTATCAGATAGTATTTGATTGTCGATCGTCAGCAATGTGCCGACTACTGTATCTGAAGAATTGTATGATGGAATTATGATAGATATTTTTGTAGAAAATCGGTACTTATTTGGCAGTACTTGTTTTGAGAGTAATTGTTTGTTGTATCTAGAAAAATATTTCTTCTCCAATAGGCAGTAATTATTGTCAGTCGTTAAAAGGAGATCGGCTATTGATGCTTCCTTATAGACTGTATTGGTTAATGACATATTCATTGATTTCTTCAAATAGATGATATAGCTCTTTCGTACTATCAAAATTGATGATACTATCTTTTCGTATTATTCCTGCATGCTTGGCTAGGTCAATGATTTGTTCTTTGGTTAGATTTTGCAATTGATTGTATGTCGCCAGTTTTGTGGCAAGTAGAATGCTCCGTAATAGTCTAACGACATATTTACTTATATAACGACGTCTGTATTCATATGTATTCTTTTTAGACATGTATTCTCGTCGAATTCTAAGGAAATATTCAAATATTTTATTTAGATGACTTGAAGTATATTTTTCTCTATCTATGTTTTTTAGTTTATCTACAAAAATATTTTTACCATACAAAGAAAAACCGTTGGCAAAATATTCGATAGAAAATATCCCGACGCCTATTTCTACGAAATCCAATTTACTTTCGACTTCATCTTTAAAATAGACTCTAAAATCGGGGTTTTCAAAATTATCGAAAATAAATTCTGCCAGTAGCTCGAGATCTATATCCCTGTTATTTGCTACAATACAGATATCCGTATCATCTGGTTTTATGCCAAAGTTAGCATTTTGAATGCATGATCCATAAATAATGAAGCATTCAATACCTGTAATGAATTTTTGTTTCAATAATTTCAGTCTAACTCTATGAAATGTGGGGTTCTCAATATCTCGCAATCGATGTCTTTTATCAAAGATCCCTCTTGCTTTGAGTAGCTCGTTTTTGTTGAATGCTATTATCTCACATGCATCATTGAATGTGAACCATGCAACCTCGAGCTGATCGATTTCTTCTGCATATTTGATTAGTTTGGTCTTCGTCTTAGCATTAAATACACTTATGTAGAGTTCCTTTGTGTTTTTCTCACCATTCTCTTCGTAAGAATATCTATCAATACAGCAAAAATCGATATATTCTAGATTGTCTTTTGGCAGACCGAGTTCCTCTTCAATTTCTCTAAATGCACATTGTACATGACTCTCCCATTCTTCTATATGACCCTTTGGAATCCACCATTGGCTATACTTATTCCTAACTAATGCGACATAAATCTGTTTACTGGTGAGGTCTTCAAAAAACACAAAACCACCAGCTGATACGTGGTGACCTGTATATTTTGTGTTCATTCTATTGAGTATTGGCGCAGTCATATTTTCCTGTATAATATTGATTATGGAACATTATAACAGTCTAGATACTGGAGTCAAAGCTGAGAATAATATCACTCTCGTACGACACTTTGATGATGTTGACGATTTAGGACTTTATGGAAGAGATGCTATCTTGATCGATGGGCAAGAAGAAAAAGCCGATGCTGTTGTCGCGTTGTTATTTAACGAGATAAAAGAACGAAAGAAAAAAGCGGTCATGATAATTACTTCTCCAAGAATTAGGACAAAACAAACCGCAAACATGGTAATTGAATCCTTAAAGAAAATAGATCAAAAATTGAAATGTTTATCTATCGAAGAAGATGACTTGCGAGCAATTGATCAGGGTAAGTTTATATTGCCAGAACCATACGTTAAAGGTCAGGAATTTAAAGGGCTGGCTATTGCTGACCGTATCTTTTTTAATGAGGTTCATGCTTCTGAAATAAGCGGACAACCTAATAATTATGATTATAAATATGCTGATCCGGTATTGCTTGATACCGGTAATTATAGATATCCTGAATTGAATAAGTACTTTTCGCAGTCAGGAGAATGTTACCGAGACGTATTGATTCGGTTATACTCTCTGGTAGTTAGAACGAGTGAGAAGGTTTATAAATTGAAAAGAAATATTGAATTAGTGTTAGTCACACATGGTCAGCCAGCGCAGATATTTTGCGATCTAAAAGATGTTGCTAAGCTTATCAAGACACACGCAGTAGATTATAAAGAGGGAAACCTTGCGCAACTATGCTGGGAATGTTACAAAAAACGCGATCCGGCTGAAAAAGTCACGGGAGCAGTTAGCATGATATCTGTTGATGAATTAATTGATCCTCAACTTATTGAGTTACTTAAGAAGGAGATTCGATTTCTTAGAGGAGGGTCTCAAGTCGAAAATTCAAAATAGTGTTTCAGATGCGTTCTGGGTGCAGACAAGTATATTCTAGATTATTCTAAAAAATGGAAAAAGCATTTAATATGAAGTACAAGAAAAAGTATTCAAAAAATTGCGATGACTTGAAAGAGCTAATCGAAAAAACGGGAGAACCATTAGAGGGGAACTGTGTTTATCGTCATTTGTCGTTTGATCAGTGGGACGTACTTGCAAATAAGAGGATAAATTACAAGAAGGCTGTAAAAGGGGCTAAATTGATATGTGAAATTGGATTTAATGCAGGGCATAGTGTTCTCGCTATGATATTGGCAAATCCGAACGCTCATTACGTCCTATTTGATCTCGGAGAACACACTTATGCTCGACCATGCTTTGAATATATATCAAATAATTTTCTAAACACAAAGATAGAAATATTTTGGGGGGACTCCTGCGAGACGTTAGTTAACTATCATAAGCAGCATCCGGAGGTATTGTTCGATCTGGTGCATATAGATGGTGGACATAAGAGTGAAGTGTATTCGGTGGATTGGAAAAATTCATTAGATGTAACCCATACAGGGAGTCTCATTATTTTTGATGATACTGACAACGTAAAGATAAATGCTTTTGTTGATAGAGAAATCGCGAATGATGTTGTTATAGAAGCGTCTGGTTTCTTACCGACGTTCGGTTATAGACATAGAATTTTGAAAAAGAGGTAAGATTCTTTAGTTAGCACGGTCTAATGAATGAAAAAGATGCTTTCGGTCGGTAATGTTCAAGCTAGGGAACATAATGTTCAAGCTAGGGAACATAATTGACATAATGTTCTATAAATGTTTACATTGTTGTAACAGTACCAGTTGTGTCTGTACAGTAAAAACAAACGAAGAAAGGCGGTTATTATGAAGAAAACAGTTCCGAAGATACCAAGTCTGCATGTTGGAGCGAGAAACGGCTCACTAATCGAGGTCATCGATAAGATGCTCGCCACGGGCTTGAAGAAAGCTGCGGTGGAAATCACACGGGCTCCGCCGACCGAAAAGGAGAAGGAGTGTCTCGCGCGGTTCAATAACTTTCTTACTTCAGTATCAACAGAAGCGCCGTATGATCTGCGGCGCCTTTTCTTTGCATATAGTGAATCTAGAGGTAAGGTTGTCGTCTATCATCTCTCCGTCGTCTTTCCATCAAACTCGTCAGAAGTATCAGCTTCGGCATCGGCTTTTGTCTTATGGATGATCCCATCTCTGTGGTGTGGCGGCATGTAGAGAGTGTAGAGCTTCATGGTATCGGAGCTCGTATTCATGACATTGTGTTTGGTACCTGCCGGGACGATGATGACCGAACCATCAGCGAGATTATGAGGTATATCGTTCAGGATCGCCGTGCCTGTACCTTGTTCAACGCGCAGGAATTGGTCGACATCATGCACTTCCTCACCGATCTCTTCTCCAGGCAAGAGCGACATCAAAACGAGCTGGGAATTTTTGGCTGTATATAAGACTCTACGAAAATCCGCATTTTCAAGCGATAGTTTTTCTATGTTTGCGACGTAGCCTTTCATAACTATATTATCTCATGATTCGGACATAGATACAATAGTAACAAAAAAATTGAAAAAATTGAATTACCCTTGTTTGTTTAGAAAATGATATAATCGGGGCATGATAACTGATAATATCACTTCGCATCTCGATAAGACAAAGATTGATCCATCATGGTCATTCTCTGATAAGACGCGTAAAGATACTGCGTATATTACTCATGGTTATCACCGTTATCCAGCAAAATTTATTCCACAAGTGGTTTCTCGCTTGGTAGAAAGATACACAAAATCAGGAGACTTGGTAGCTGATCCTTTTGGCGGTTGTGGCACAACTCTTGTCGAATCAAAAGTCATGGGAAGGCCTTCAATTGCCGTTGATATTAACCCCGTAGCGGTTCTTATAACAAAAGCTAAAATAACTCCGATTGATCCAGAAAAACTTGAGAAAGAATTTGGAGCCATTCAAAAGAGGCTTGAGACTTATAATGAAAAGACGAAAGTCAAAGCTCCTCAACATGAAAGAATTGATTATTGGTTTAAGCCCGAGGAAAAGAGAAGCCTTGCCTTTATTTATGGTGAAATAGTGAAAGTTAAGGATCGGAATGTGCAGGATTTCTTGTTCTGTGGTTTTTCGAACATTTTGAAGAATTGCTCGATCTGGTTGCAAAAGAGTAACAAGCCAACTCGTGATCTCGAGAAAAAACCATCAGAACCCATCAGAACATTTTTCAAACAGATAAAGATGATGTCGCGAGGCAATGCTAGTTTATTTAGAATGCTATCCGAGAAAAAATATCTTAAAGTGCCAAGTAAGGTTGTATGTACAGATGCGAGGACAATCCCTGCTCACGACAATAGTGTTAGTTTGATTGTTACCTCTCCACCATACGTTACATCGTACGAGTATGCAGATCTCCATCAACTTACTGCTTTGTGGCTGGAATATACGAAAGATATTAGTGATTTTAGAAAACGTTTTATTGGAACCTCATATCACAGCAAGAAAAATCTTGTATTGAATAGTTCAATTGCCGAAGATATCAGGGGGAAATTATTGAAGATTGATCGCAAAACAGCCGAGGAGGTATCGACATATTTTAGCGAGATGAACCAAGTGTTTGTAGAGATGAAGCGTATGCTGAAAAAAGGTGGAAAGACCTGTATAGTTGTCGGGAACACCAGTTTGCAAGGAGTTAAGATACTTAACGCGGAAGTATTTGTTGAACAGTTGCAAAACTTGGGATTGAAAGTTGCTGACATTATAAAAAGGGAGATTCCGTCGAAAAATTTACCTTCTGTTAGAGATAAAAAGACGGGAAAGTTTGCAAGTATAACTGATAAGAATAAGGTTTCGGCTTATCCGACCGAATATATATTAGTAATGGAGAAATCTTGAAAAACTGATCGAGTACATCATTACTGATGAAGTCCGAGCGCTTAGGCTAGAGGTTATCAATGGGAATAGTCTTGAAAGAACAAACGGTTCGAATCTTTCAAAGGAATTAAGTTTAGTTAAGAGAAATTTGATAGTAGATTATGGAGAATTCGGCGCACATCTTCCTGATGTTGATCTTATAATTTTTGATCCGAGAACTAGCAAAGTTGTTGCAGTGTTATCAAGCAAAGTGACATTGCGAGAAAGAGTTGCCCAAACGGGATACTGGAAGATTAAACTGGCGTCAGATCAGGCAACTAAACATATTAAGGTCTACTTCGTGACGCCAGATGAAGATGGAACACTTACAATAAAATCTCCGACGAAGAAAGGTCGCGCTATCGTAGAAATTGATACTGACGGCGGCTATGTTTTGAGCGAAACAAATATTGAGGAAAGTGAAAAGGTAAAAATGTTCGATAAGTTCATTGATGATCTAAAAAAATTACTAAAATGATCTATGTCTACAAAGAATATCACAATAGAATCAACAACTCTCTGGGATTTTCCAACTCAGAATTATGGAGATAAGCCCCACGGAAATAACAAATATAACGGCGTAACGCCGGCTTTTGTCATTTGGAATTTATTACAGAGATATACAAAGGAAAATGATTTAGTCGTCGATCCCATGTGCGGAAGCGGGACGACCATTGATGTGGCCAAAGAATTGAATAGAAAAGTGATCGGCTACGATTTGAATATCACCAGACCAGATATCATAAGGAATGATTCCCGTAAGATTCCTCTTACAGATAATTCAGTAGACTTTGCTTTCATCGATTCGCCGTATTCTGATAACATCAAATATTCGGACGATCAACGTTGCATAGGAAAAATATCCTGTGAAAAGGAGGAATTTTATGATGAACTAGAAAAAACTGCTCAAGAGATCGAAAGAATATTGAAACCTGGAAAAGTGATGGGTTGGGTAATAGCAGATCAATGGATAAAAAAGAAATTTACAGCTACAGGATTCCTCATGTGGCAGAGGCTAGAAAAATATTTCGAACCAATGGAGATAATTTGTCTTACTCGTCATAACCAAACATCGAACACGGGGATATGGCATGATCGAGCTAGACAACACAATTTCTATCTTCGCGGATTTAAGTATTTGTTTATAATGAAGAAGAAAGTCTGAGATAGACTATTATGGAAACCAAATCAAAGAGATTGCGCAGTTTGAGACATGGAATGAGCTTGCGCAGTCAATGATCGCATAGCAACCTCTCGACAAAACGCGACCACATGCAAGCCACATGCAAATATTGCCAGGCGACCGCAAATAGTCTATTCTTACAGTGCGCTCTTATTGATACAGTGAATTAGTAAGCCGCCGATGTAGCTCAGTTGGTAGAGCACGCCATTGGTAATGGCGAGGTCTCCGGTTCAATCCCGGACGTCGGCTCTCGAGATATTGAAGTGTGATATGGTTCTACGAGATTGATACCATGTAGAATGCCGAAGTAGCTCAGTTGGTAGAGCATCGCTTTCGTAAAGCGAGGGTCGCCGGTTCGATCCCGGCCTTCGGCTCAGAGAAATGGCGGAGATAAGTGATTTTATATATTAGTGATTTGTATGCTACAATCTGCGCACTATGATGTTTTTGCGGATTTCTCAATTCATGACATGGCCAATAGCTTATGTCTACTTTCATCTTTTTTATCGTCTTCGTGTAGATGGTAGGGAAAATCTAGGAAAGATCAAGAGGCCATTTATCATCATTGTCAATCACTTTAGCTTCGCGGATAGTTTTTTGTTTCGACTCATTCTAGGATTCGCCACACCACATCTACCATTACGATTCATGGCGGTGGAACATTTCAGTTGGAAATGGCTCAATTTTCTTTCTGATATCGGTGTAATAAGCTTTATATATAGTATATTTGGCGTGTTCGTCATCGTTCCAGGACGTGGACTTCACAAGAATCTCGAGAAGGCTATGGAGATCATCGGACGAGATGGCAATGTCGTCATCTATCCAGAAGGAAAGATCGTCACTGATCAGGCGATCGCGCCATTCCATTCTGGTGCCGCAGTACTCGCGATCGAGACAGGCGCACCTGTGGTCCCGGTTTCACTCAGACTAGGTGCACGGAGAGTATTTCGTAAAGCGTTGACCGTAAATATCGGAGAGCCGATCATAGTTCGGTCGGAGTCAAAGGTTGAAGACACAGTCAAAAGATTCTATGATGCCGTCATCGGTTTGTATAATAGAGAGAATAGATAATCAGACGAGGGGTGTTCTCATAGTGTTCACTATATCAGCTCTGGTCGAATATGCCGATTATAGTTATCAGCAATATTTTGCATAAAGAAGCGGAGTAGTGTATCTGTCCTACAGCTTTCAATGAACGCTACTATGAATAATATGCATGACTATTGATTAATTGTGTTTTGTATTATATTGTCAAATTAGTTTGTCCTTTAACAATCTACAAAATACTTATGTTATATCATGTTCTTTCTGCCCCAATCACTTGCCAAGTAGAGCTTACATCCGCCTGCAATAATAGTTGCCTCTACTGTTACAATCACTGGCGCCATTGCAGTGATACTACTCAGACCTCAATCAGCGCCGAGATGCTGGAACGGCTCGTTGACCAAATCATCGATTGCCGAATCTTTCAGGTCATCTTCACAGGTGGTGAATGTATGCTTGAAAAACGCACTCTCTTCAGGGGTCTAGAGAGGTTGATTGAACGAGGTGTGTCATGCACTGTCAATTCCAACCTCACAACCATGACCGAAGAAGATGCGCGGGCACTTTACAAAATCGGGGTTCGCGGCATATTAACTTCGATCTGCTCGCACGATCGAGAAACTCACGACCTCATCAATCAAAGGGCAGGTGCCTTCGACGAAACCTTGAGAGGTATCAGAATCTCTATCGATACAGGCATCTCGGTTGCTGCCAGTATGGTACTCATCAAACAGAACGTTAAGGATGTTGTACCAACGGGAATCATACTTAAAGGCCTCGGTGTTCGTCAGTTTTTCGCCACAAAGGCCTCACCACCTCTCAATGCTGTGGATTTTTCCAAGCTAATGATCACTCGTGAAGAGATGGTTGCTTCTATGGATGACCTCTGCGTTTTGCAACGGGAACACGGGTTGCATGTGGGTATTCTGGAATGCTACTCATTGTGCTCGTACGGGGCACCTGGGAAATATCCTTTTGTCTCTGAGAGACGATGCAGTGCAGGCATAACGACTTGCACGATTGGGTCAGACGGCAATATTCGTCCCTGCTCACACTCAGACAAGACCTATGGGAACATCAAGACCACATGCTTGCTCGCTTCATGGAACGCCATGAGTGACCAGAGAGATGGTACGTTGCTTCCCCATGTCTGCAAAAGCTGCTCGCTTTTCGCGGATTGCAGTGGCGGCTGTCGCGTAGACGCTTTTTGCTGCTCAGGGCGGTACGATGCCATTGATCCATATGCTCGACCCAAAACTGTGCAAACCATAGTTTCGACTCGTCGACAAACGCAGATGGTCGAAGCATCCCAATGGTTTGAAGTTAATGCCGATTTGCACACACGGAAAGAATCAATCGGCGTGCTGTGCGCAGACCAAACCCTCATAGGAACTCCGGCAATACTAACCGATGATACGTACGAGCTGGTAGTGTTATTCAAAGGAAAGCGGTTTAATGTTGAGGAAGTATCAGCTGTTGCTGGAATTTCTCAAGATGATTCCGTTACACTATGTAGCGCATTGGTAAGAGATAAGGTGTTTGTGCCGGTATCTTGACCAAGTTGTGCCCACCCTATTTTATTGCTAATATTTTTACATACAAATCCATCGAACATGATTTATAGAATAAACAGTGAAATCAATAAGAAACTTCAAAGTGTCTATAACACGGCTCTTAGAGAGCTCAATGAATTTTATGGTATACATTGGGTTAGAAATCTGCCCAGATTGATTATTGTAAACGACAGAAAAGACATTGACGCTTTGTTTGGAAGGAAAACAGAAAGTTGGGTAATAGGGTGGTCAGAGAATAACAACGTATATGTTTTAGACAAGGCAAAGTTTTCAAAAGAAAGTGATCACAAACAATATAGTGATGAAGAATATGCAATGCTCATAAAGCATGAGATGAGTCACTCATTTTCGTCCATTTTGGCAGGAGGAAATATTAAACCGAATTGGTTATGGGAAGGCCTTGCTATTTATACATCCGGACAAAATGTGATGCATACCAGACCTACTGAATTCAAGAAATTTCTAGAGTATTTCGATAAGGGGGGTAAGGGTGTTTATTCCGAAGCGGGCTTCGTTGTCCAGATACTAGTCGAAAAGTATGGTAAACAAAAAGTGTTGGATTTGATTAAAGTGTCCTCCACATTCAAGGCAGAAGACAAGTTTAGACAGTTCTTCAAGAAATCGTTCAGTTTTGATCCAATATATGAAGAGTTCAATAAACTTTTATCAGATAGACCTACAGCAGAATAAATTGTGTATTGAAGGATAGGGAAGATCCGCGAAGGGTTTGAGCCAATCAACATCTGTCAATTATGTTCCCTAGCTTTAAGCATCGGCCATGAGTTTCACGATGAAAATAGCCCATATTATGAGAGTAATGGTTAGAATTGTTGGGGATGTCATCGGTATGATTTCTGTCATAGTGGTAAAAATGGGGAGGGAGACGAGCTACCCCCCCAGTCATCAATCATCTTTATCTTTCGGATGGATCTTGCTATCGACCCACGCTGCTAATTTGTCGCCAGTATCGATGATTGCGTCCGCAATTGGCCGCATAGGGTCCGTATTGCGTGGGGTCTCATGTATGACGACTTTAGCATGATTAATATCTTTTGTCAAGCGAACCGCAATCTCACCCTCACCCTCGCGCCTTTTCCTTCACTACGAGATTACCGATGCATAGTTGGCTTTGTGTATGATATGTTATACTCTTTTCGAAGACCACTTTAGGTCTTCGAAAAATAAACATCAAACAAAATGAACGATATGAGCACAAAAAAATTGAATACAACGGTACTTCCCGGCTTTATGGAGTTATTACCTCCGCTGCAGATGGCTTTCAATCGCATGGAGAATGTGATCAGGGAGACTTATGAGCAATACGGTTTTTTGCCTTTGGATACTCCCGTCATAGAGCGCGCGGAAGTATTGCTCGCCAAAGCAGGCGGCGAAACAGAACGGCAAATCTACAGGTTCACAAAAGGTGACACAGATCTCGCACTGAGGTTTGATCTTACTGTACCACTCGCGAGATATGTGAGTAAGCATGAGCGGGAGATAACATTTCCATTCAGGCGGTATCACATCGGTAAGGTATATCGTGGTGAGAGCCCTCAGAAGGGTCGATTCCGTGAATTTTACCAGTGTGATATCGATATCATTGGCAGGGATACCCTCAGCCTCGTTAACGACGCTGAGATTCCCAGTGTCATCTACAACGTCTTCAGTCGCCTTGACTTTGGGCCGTTTGTGATCAGAATTAGTAACCGTAAAATCTTGAAGGGGCTTCTTGAGGGGTTAGCAATATCACTAGAGAAGTCAGTCGAGGTCATGCGGATCATAGACAAAATCGACAAAGTCGGGAAAAACTCAGTGAGTGTAATGATGTCCGATCTTGGACTAACTAAAGAAACTATTGAAAAGATCTTCCAGTTTCTCCAAATCTCAGGTGCGACAGATGTGATCATACAATCCCTGAGGTCGTTGGATATCAAGAACGAGCAGTTCCTACTGGGAGTTGATGAGTTGTCTCAGGTGATTACGAATGTAGGGAAGCTTGGCGTACCAGATAGTTATTACGCCATCGACCTATCGATTGCTCGTGGACTCGATTATTACACGGGAACAGTTTATGAGACTATCTTGTCAGCGTACCCTGGAATCGGTTCGGTCTGTTCTGGCGGTCGCTATGATAACCTGGCGGAGAAGTACACGGATCAGAAGTTGCCAGGTGTTGGCATCTCTATCGGTCTTACGCGGTTGTTTTATCAACTAAATGAGGCCGGACTTATCAAACAATGTTCGTCGACACCGACAAAGGTGTTGATAGTGCCGTTTGTGTCCGATCTTACTTTACCCCTTTCTGTAGCCACAATGTTGCGAGGGGCGGGGATAGCAACCGAGATATATTTAGAAGAGGCTCGGATGAAGAATAAGATAGCCTATGCCAACAAATTGGGAATACCGTTCGCCGTTATCATAGGCGAGGACGAGGTTCGGAATGGAGAATGTTCGGTGAAAAACATGAAAATTGGAAAACAAACACAAGTAAAAGCAGAGAATCTGCTTGCATTCATAGAAAGCGAAGGTAATTAATGAAATCAACGTTATCAATACCGTCCGGCACCAGTGATCTGTATGGTGATCAATTTGCGCGTCGGGACTACACCCTCTCCGTAATACGAGAGGTCTACGAGTTGTTCGGGTCTGAACCCTTGCAGACTCCAACATTCGAGCATGAACAGGTGTTCGATGGTCATCACGGCGACGGCGAGAAGATCCAATTTCGCTTTGCCGATTCGGGAAAGACTCCTTTGGTACTGCGTTACGATCTTACGGTGCCCATGGCAAGATTCTTGGCCATGAACCAGGGGATTCCCAGGCCGTTCAAGCGTTATCAGATATCGTCTGCATTTCGAGACGACACAGTGGGCAATGGTCATCATCGCGAATTTACACAGTGCGATGCGGATACCGTCGGTGTTGCTCACCCTACTGCTGATGCAGAAGTTGTTGCTATGGCGATGCATGGTCTCACGGAGTTAGGTTTCCGTACGTTCATAATCCGTATCAACCACCGTGGGATTATCAAAGGCCTCTCAGAGTATGCTTGTAAGCCATCTACCGATGGAAATCGTGTACCACGTGCTATTGATTTCGTGGACAAGTACACTCATTTGGGTATGGCAGGAATCATCCCAGAATTGATAAATCGCGGACTAACTAATCCAGAAGCAAAAAAGTTGGCGGGTGTTTTGATGTTCAAAGGAACACCTGAAGAGACTTTCAAGTATTTGGAGGAGCTCTTGTCCGATGACATGGCCAGGAAATCCGTCGCCGAGTTACGGACTATCTAAGGTTACATTCCGAAGGAGGCGCGTAGGCATGTTCAGGTTGATTTGTCCCGACTTCTGCCCACAGTATATGGCTAGTTTGAACGCTGCAGGTTATGCGGCATATAGGCATCACTCGGTAATCGTCGCATGCAGATCTGACGGTAATCATTATGTGACCTGTTCCGGCCATAATAATCAGCGTACGGAGAGAAGATTTCGGAGGTTGCTTCACCCTGTACGAAGTCAGTAGTTTTGTAACGAAAGTCCAGTAGCTGTGCGAGAGCACAATTACTGGACTTATTTTTTGGACAAATGTTGATTGGTATGATAGACTGCGGGTATGAGTTTAAATTGTATGAGATTATTCAGCCAACACCATTCTGTCGTAACCACCTGAAAGGCGACGATGCTGTTTACCAATTCCTCGTGACGCCTATCGAAGGCGTCAATTTTTTAAAATAATATGAAATCAAATACAATCGAATTTGCGTCCGGCTTGAAACAATTGTGTATGCAGACTGGAGTTTCCGGATATGAATCTGAAAGCGGTATTACTGGCTACATCTATAATATTGTCAAGGAAATAAATAAAAACACTTTTATAGATAAATACGGTAATGTTGTTTCCGTTGTCGGTGAAAAGAGGGCTGGAATAAAAAGGATCGTTTTAGAAGCCCATATGGATGAGTTCGGTTTTGAGTATTCTAAAAAACAAGCGGGGCAATCAGAACTAAAGACGTTAGGTCACCTTTCGCGGATCGAAAGTGTCGAAAATGCTAAGGTTTTTGTTGTCGGAAGTAACGAGACGGGCTATATTAAAGGCGGTCAGTTGGTATTTGATTATGAGACAAGTCCCCAAATCAATGGTACCGATTTACTAGCGCTGTCCTTCGCACGGTCGTTCGATATGGCTTCTGATGGAACGGTTATGGCCACAGCTTTGGATAATAGGGTGGGTTGTTCTGTCTTGATTGAACTTGTAAAATTTGTGATTAGTCGTAAATTCAATGACGTTCAGTTTACTTTTTTATTTTCTGTTGGGGAAGAAACGAGAACATCTATGTGGGATATGGGAAGTGAATTTAATTTTGGTTTTGTGATTGATGCAGCGTATGCACAGCCAATACTGTTTGATAGATGCGTTGAGAAAATATGCATTCCTGAACTTGGTAACGGGTGCGCTATTCAATATCATGGTGATGGATTTGTAGTCAAAAACTGTTATATAAAGTCACTAAAACGTATCGCACGCGAAGCCAGTATCAACGTTCAAGACGAGATTCCTCCGGGAGGAAGCGGATATACAAATTTTTCCTCTCTTAAGAATCTATGCGGCGAGAATGGCGTGGTCATTAATATTCCAGTGAGAAATCAGCACAGAGCAGCCAGTGTTATGAACATAAGTGATGTTATTTCTGCGGTCGAGCTTATACAATCGTCAATTGTTGAGCGAATCTGGGAAGCCTAAACCTCACCCTCGCGCCTTTTCCTTCACCATCCGACTCGATCTCCAATGTTCCATGATGAGCACGGACGACTGCACGAGCCACGGAAAGTCCTATGCCCATGCCTATGGGATTGGCAGATTGCGCTCGTTTACTGCGGTAGAAGTGCCTGGTAAAGAGCTTCTCCCGATCTTCGGCGATGAGACCGATGCCGGTATTCTCTATGATCATCTCGAAGACGCGACTGTTGTCCGTGTGATTCTCGACCGAATTGTCTTCTGTACGAGTGCTGATCACGATAGAACCGCCATCTACATTGTATTTGACGGCGTTGTCGATCACGATGAGTAGGGCTTCATGCATCTTGCTAGCGTCGATCTCGATGTGAGGCCAATCAGCAGTGCTTTCGGGATATTTGACGGATAGATGTGACCGCTCGATGTCTATGCGCAATTCATCGAGGACTTCGATAAGTATAGGTTTCATGTTGCCGGTTTTGATATCCAATATCTGCGAACCGACCTTGAGGGTGGATATATTCAAGAAATCGTCAACGATGCGAGTCAGTCGACTGACGGATGCATTCGTCTTCGTGATCGCCTGACTCTGTCCGGCATCGAGCTTTCCATAAGTGCCGTTCTGCATAGCCTCGAGTTCGGAGCGAATATTCGTAACTGGTGATCGCAGATGATGTTGGGTGATCATGATGAATTGGTCTTTGGTTTCATTGAGCTTTTCCAATTCTCGGCGTGCATGTTTCTCCAATTCATAAGCCTTGCGGATCTCTGTGGTCTGTTCAGCAACCTTTTCGGAGAGGGTGGAGTTGAGGGAGGTGAGAAGTTCGCGTTGCGATGATTCCTTTGTTAAAGATTTGAATAGAAAATATCCAAGAATAGCGAATGCGATGAATAATGCGATGCGACTATATATACCGAAAATAAGATCGACAAAAATGTTAAGGAGGGCCATCATAACCATAGCTATCACGAATACCTTGGTAATTGCAACTTTCACGCCCATTTGTCTGTATTTGGCGATCGAATAACCAATAATAAATATCCAAACAGTACTCATTATTGGTCCCGTCCAATTGAAACTAAATACTCCGATCGATGGCAAAACAATGTTTGCTAATGTTGGGGGAATAATACCAAGGAAAAGTGTAAAAAACATATTCTTGAGATTTTTGTGAATCTCTCCCGTTGTTTTAACATAGGTTTGATATATCCTGACTAGGGATGTTATCCAAAGTATGCAAAAAATAAGATCAAAAATTATGCTATATGGACCAAATGTCCATGCCCAATTTCCTAGGCTTTGTATTCGATATGCGTCGACCAATAAGGTATTTGTAAATAGATATAGATATGTGAAGATCAGCAAGATTGATGTCGATATTGCGAGTGATTTTTTTGATGGTTTAATATCGTGTGGGTATACATAAGAAAAATGAAGAAATCCTATTGCTATTGTTATGCCAAGAATATACTGTAGTCGAAGTAGCGCAATACTTAATGTTATATCAATTGAAGATATTAGTATCCCTTGGGTTATGACCCAGATGGCAGTTATGAGTGTTAGCAATGCGAATAACCTTGATGAAAGATTTTTGCTTCCTATAATAATGACTATGTCAAGACTGACGATGAGAATGGCTGAAATCCATATGATTATTGATATTGGAGTGATTTCCATATGATATGCTGATTATATACCATTATCAGAAAATATTTAAAGTGGGAATTAGTAATATATTTATCGTGATGGGTATAGTAGTTTAAATGACAATAAATACAATTGCCAGAAATAGGGAAAATATTCTATTTGCATGATTTGCTGAATTCAATAAGTAATTGCAACACCAGTACGTGCTAATAATACTTCAAGCGGGGTTTTCCCGCCATGTCGCTTCCTCGGCCTTGAATTCAAAAGGAATTCAGCCCGGTTAATTTGCTCATCTGTAACCTTTGAAAAGTCAGTTTTCTTTGGAAAGAATCGTCGTATGAGTCCATTCAAATTCTCATTCGAACCCCTTTCTTGTGAACAGTAAGCATGGGCAAAGTAGCAGGAAATATTCAGATCTTTTTGAAGCTCTTCATGTCCGAAATTTTCTGTACCCCTGTCCCGAGTAAGCGTCTTTCGAATATGTTCGGGTATCTTTCCGAGTCTTTCATTAACGACTCTGTTTGATTCAGAGATCGTGCCGTCTCTCATCTTGCCGATCAATACGACTCCAGAGACCCTCTCGTTGATCGTCTTCAATCGTTCAGTGCTTTGTCTCGATACCATCGTGTCATCCTCCCAATGCCCGATCTGCTTTCTTCTGTCGACGACTGCAGGTCTGTTCTCAATCGAAGGCAATTCCGGTCTCCAGGTCTTCTGTGCCTGTCTAAAGCCCTTTGTCTGTCGTCGTTTGTGGCGTCTCGGCAGATACGGACGCAAGTCTTCACAACCATCCTTCAGCTTACCATACCCGCTTGGGCTGATTTGCGAGTAGATGAATTGGTATATGGCTTCATACGATATTTCATATCCCGGATGATCTATCGGCAGACGCAGTGAGATCTGTTCCGGTGACCAATGAAGATCTTTCAGTTTCGTTTTCACATACGTTCGTATGAAATCATCCTTGAGTCGATCTGGTTTCTTTCCATACCGACGCTCCAGGGCTTTGGCATGACTTATATGAGCTTGATATTTGCCTACGCCCTTACGGGGCCTACTGCCGATCTCACGACATACCGCACTGGCAGTCCGACCACCTCCAAGATATTTTGCAATATCACGAAGACTCAAACCTTCACGGTACTTGATCTCAATTTTAACCCTGTCTTCCAGAGTCAGCTGATTAAATTCGCGCCTTTGCTTTTGAAGTTTCTTCTTTTTGATTTTTTGCATAACACTTATATCTTAATACAAGTGTTGCAATTGATTGTTGAACTCGGGT
>JANXZK010000007.1 GCA_025355565.1 bacterium | reverse complement strand
GACACGAAAACCGCCAAGGATACCACCCAAAGATCATCCTTGGAGAAGATGGAATTCTTGAAAAAAATTTCGCCGAGCACATAAAACAGGAACACATTAATTCAGACTACAACAGATGTCATTTCAGCTTTGGTCTGACAGGCTACATTATAGCTTTCATTTGCGGTAGCACATTTGCCGCAGCCATTGCCGCAGCTTTTCTATATGGTACAATTATACGTAGCTATATAAGCAGATATTTTGTATTATAAATTTAGCGACGATAATTTTATATTTATGAATAAAGACTTAACTTTTGTAAGTATTGTGGTGACAACTATTACTGCCGTTATATTTATCACATCATTTGCTCCTTCAGTCTCCAGTGCGCAGACATCCTGCTTCACATTTACCAGGGACCTCCGTCTAGGTATGGACTTGTCAACATATGAAGCCGCCGCGTTGGCGAGCGATCTTTCTCGTGAAGGACTGTGGACTTCTGGTACAGTGATAACCACATATGATACGGCTGTTTTTAATGCGGTAAAAGCGTTTCAAGAAAAATATCCAGCAGATATCTTGGTGCCAAATGGTCTCGTGAGCGGTACAGGGTTTTTCGGTCCTTCGTCCAGGATGAAAATAAACAGTTTGTATGGCTGCGCTGGAATATATACAACATCGCAAGCAGGTGGCCCGAATCCATCGGTGCAATGTCCTTCTGGGATGATCTGCACCCTCAGGGCACCAGTCACAAGTTCTACAACGCCCGTTTGTCCGGCCAATATGATCTGTAGTCCTAGGAGTTCTTCTTCCACATATGTGCCAGGAACTTTCTCAAATAGTTTATTTGCACAGAACAATTCCAATTCATATAATACGCAAGGGAATCCGAATATTACTGGCAGTTCCAGTCATTCATCTTCTGGTAGTAGTACGCCTAATGGTACCGCTGGTACAGCTCTGACTGCGACGTCCAGTCATGCTACTTCTACTCAAAACGGTAATCTAGCTCCAAATCTCAACAACAGTGCTTATCCAGATTATGTACCTGGATCATATACACAGTCATTGTTAGATTCCGCATCAACTACGAATGGAGGCGGTGCAGGCTCCTCGACAAGCACGGGGCAGTACTATTTCGGCGGTATGTACGGCACAGGCAATGGGTCCGGGGGTTTGATCAATGCCGACACATATACAAATCCTCTCGCAGGAAACAAGAAGGCATGCCCGACCGGATATACGGCGTATCCGATACTTGGCACACAATATTTAGATTATGCTTTGTATATGTGTCTAGGTAAGTCAGACTCGGTCGAGCCAGTAGCTCAGTTCGGTGGTATGTTCGGTACACCATACAAATCATTCACAAATCCCCTAGCAGATAACAAGAGAGCCTGTCCGACTGGATATACAGCCAAGCGGGTCTATGGTTCGAGCCCGACCAATGGTGCCGCCGCGCTTACGATCCCAGGTCTTCCTAGTATGGAATCTATCCCAGGCATGTCTATCGTACAGTCATTACCTCCTGTGAGAATGATGAATAGTATCTTTGGTGGTGGTGAAGAGAGGAAATTCCCCGGAGATTATCTTCTCAGTTTCTGCTATGCTCCAGTGTCTAAGGAACATGTCGTTGCTTCGTTCGAGGGAGCATATAGTTATAGCCACGGTAATATCGTATCCGGTAAGAAGCAGAGCTGTCCGAAAAACTCAGTCACAAAACAAGCGCTTGGCGCGATCATGGTCGACTATGCGTTGAAGTATTGTTATGTGTCCTTGGCTTCGTCGACACCAGCTATATAGATCATCTGACATGTTTCGAATATCTAGAAGGCGCATATATCTTGATTACGCATCACTCACCCCTATAGATCCTCGCGTCATCCGTGAGATGAAGAGATTTTTTGTATCGAAATACGCCAATCCTTCTTCGTGGTACCGAGAGGGTGTGGAAGCGCGGAAGGTGTTGGACAGGGCGCGCAAAGGCACGGCAGATTTCATCCACGCGCTTTCTGACGAAATCGTTTTCACAAGCGGTGGCACGGAGGCCAATAATTTAGCTTTGCAAGGTGCATTGGCTGGCGCTCGCATTAGCGGAATAAAAAAGCCCCATCTGATAATCTCCGCAATTGAACATTCGTCGATCATTGAATGTGCGAATGTGCTAGAAAGACAAGGTATCGAAGTGACGCGGCTTGGCGTTGGTCCGAATGGCAGGATCTCTCTTGACGAACTAGAGAAATCGATTAGACCAAATACCTTTCTTGTTTCCATAATGACGGTAAATAATGAAATTGGGACGATCGAACCTATTAGAGATATTGCAAAGGTTATAAGACATGCAAGAGAGAAGCTGGCGCGGCAATATCCGCTTTTTCATACGGACGCTGCACAAGCGGCGCTTTATGATGATCTTTTTGTCGAAAAACTCGGCGTAGATCTGCTCACCTTGGATGGAAGCAAAGTCTATGGTCCACGAGGGGTTGGCGCGCTATATGTAAAGCGCGGCACGCCGATAGCACCGATCATTTATGGCGGAGGTCAGGAATCTGGTATGAGATCAGGTACGGAAAATATTCCTGGTATAGCAGGACTGGCGAAGGCTTTAGAGATCATAAAAATGGAAAAGGTAAAGAACATGATGGAAAATGTTTGCGCGCAGAGGAAGATGATGGTTGAAGGATTGAAAAAGATTCGACCAGATATGAGAGTAAATGGTCCATCAGAAACTGTCGATAGGAGGCACCCTACAGATGAAGTGTTAGTTTCGCCACATATCTTGAATATATCCATTCCTGGCATAGACAACGAATTCTTCGTTCTACAATTGGATGCTAGAGGTATAGCTGTGTCCACCAAAAGCTCGTGTCTTCGCGACCTTGATGAGTCCTATGTATTGAAAGCGATTGGCGGCGATAGTATGACATCTGTCAGGTTCTCATTCGGAAGGTGGACGAAAAAAAGAGATATCACGAAGACATTGAGATGTATTGCGAAAATCTTGGCAATCTGATAGAGTATTGTCTCATATATGTTAATGATCCGCTTACAGCGCACAGGCCGCAAACACGAACCGACTTTTCGCGTGGTTTTGACGGATTCCAAAAATGGTCCAAAGAGCGGCAAATATCTCAGGAATCTCGGATGGTATGATACACGTCTCAAGAACGACGCCAAGAAGCAGTTGGATACAGAAGCCATCAAACAATGGATGACAAAGGGTGCCAAGCTCTCGCTCACTCTCCACAATTTTCTAGTCGGTCAAAAGATCATCGTGGGCAAGAAGCTGAATGCTCTACCAAAGAAGTCACCTATAAAGAAAGTCGAGGAAGCAAAGAAAGAGGAAGCAAAGCCAGCGGCCGCTCCTGCGGAAGCCACGGCTACAGTATAGTAGTATTACAGTATAGTAGTATCGATTGCCAGCATGTTTGGCATTTGCTACACTACACCCCAGTACAGCATGTTAACTGTACAATATTATGAATTAATAAATAAGATACTATGCAGAAAGATCAAGAATTTCTAGATTACGTTATCAAGGCGCTTGTCGACAATCCCGGAGATGTCAAAACAACTCGCACGGTAGATGAGATGGGGGTACTGCTCACACTCGAGGTTGGCGCAGCTGACATGGGCAAGATCATTGGTCGTGAGGGAAACACAGCCAAGGCGATCAGGACGCTCCTACGTGTCGTCGGAATGAAGAATAACTCTCGCGTCAATCTGAAGATCAACGAGCCAGTCGGGGGCCTACGTTCTCCAGAGCGCATGGCAGCAGATGCGGCATCAACTCCAGCAGTTCCTCTCGTCACACCGAACTCAAAGACAGTCGATGAAGCGATGGCAGATCTCAAATTGGGGTAAGAAGTGATCAATGATCACATTTCATATAATCACATTGTTTCCGGCAAGCCTCGATCCATATTTGAATGAATCTATCTTGAAGCGCGCCAAAGAAGACGGATATATCGCCGTCGAATATTACAATCCGCGAGATTTCGCCATGTCTGCCGAGGATCTGGCGAAAACGGATGGGAAGATGACTTACTCAGAGAGACGCGTGGATAATAAACCATACGGTGGTGGTCCCGGGATGGTCATAGAGGCGTTACCAGTAATGAGAGCGATTGAAGCAGCACTAGGGGTCGCAAAAGCTCTAAATTCTAAGCACGAAACTCTAAACAAATCCAAAGCTCGAAATCCAAAAATCAAAATTGTTTTTTTTAGTCCTTCTGGTGAACAGTTCACGAATGATGTTGCCGAAAAGCTCAAGAAATACACGGACATCATTTTTGTCTGCGGCAGATATGAAGGAATAGACGCTCGAGTCAAGAGAGCTTTTCCGATGGTTGACATCTCTGTTGGTCCGTATGTCTTGACTGGTGGAGAATTGCCGGCGATGATCATGATCGACACCATTTCAAGGCGCATAAAAGGCGTGCTTGGGGATCATCTATCTGTCGAAGAGTCCAGGATCGCCAGTCCAGATGTCTACACACGGCCCGAAGTCATCGAATTCAAAGGGAAGAAGTATAGAGTGCCGAAAATCCTATTGAGTGGTCATCACGCAAAGATGGATGAATGGAGGACGATGAGGAAGGGGGTGAAAAAGTCACCATAACCCTTATAACAGGTTATCCCCATTGACTTCGTAAATAGGGTATGCTAGGCTCCATCTAACTTCGCAGATTGTGTTCTGCCTGGCACGCGGAGGATTAGTAAGGTACAACATTAATCCTAACTGTGATAATCTCAATATAAGGCTGGTCTAAAAGCAACCGTTTTCTTTGACGGCGAATTTTGCGTTCTGTCTCGTGCTCGTCGGTTGAATATATTAGTTGATCTTTCGTTTTTAAAAGTGACTCGTGTCAGGCTTTAATATTTTAATAAATACACTATGACAACATCTACTACATTCGTGAAGGGGGCATCAGTTCCGGTAACATCCGCGACGAACCGTCCGAAGAAATATTTTTCCAAATACAAAGTCCCGCTCGCAGAGATGCCGCATCTAGTAGAGTCACAGTTGCTTTCTTTCACTGACCTCATGGAAAGAGGTCTGCCTGCGCTCTTGAAGGAGTTCTCTCCGATCAAAGACTACGCTGAAAAGAAATTTGAGCTGTCATTCAGTCATATGGAGCTCGTCCGCCCGAAGTATGATGAGCATTTTGCCAAGAACAACAAGCAGAACTATGAAGGCCAGATCAAAGTCAAAGTAACCTTGAAGAATAAGTCATTGAATGTCGTGAAAGAGCAGGAGATGTTCCTCGCTGATTTTCCGCTGATGACCGACCATGGGACATTCATCATAAACGGCGTCGAACGTGTCATCGTTCCTCAGCTCGCTCGTTCATTTGGCATCTTCTTTACAGCTTCAGAACTCAAAGGCAAGAGCTATTTTGGTGCCAAGATCATCCCAGCACGCGGCGTCTGGATGGAGATAGAAACGGACGCGGATGGGACGGTATATTGCCGTATCGATCGCAAACGCAAATTCCCGGTGACTTCGCTCCTACGCATCTTGGGAGCTGATACGAATGAGAAGATCGTCGACCTTTTTGCCGCTAACGCAGATTCGAAGAAGGTGATCGAGACGACTTTGAGCAAAGATCACGCAAAGACAGTCGATGACGCATATATAGAGATTCACAAGAGGCTACGAGACGGAGATCTGGCAACCGCGGAAAACGCGCGTTCATTCGTCAAGGCTCTTCTGGCGGCTGACCGATACGATATCTCACGCGTCGGCAGGTTCCGATTCAACAAGCGCTTCCAGAAATCGATGGAAGAAGTCGAGTTAGATCGTCGCACGCTCTCTCTAGATGATCTCGCGACTACGATATCTCATATCGTGGCCATTTCCGTTACACCAGACATGCAAGCTGACGACATCGATCACCTCGGTTCACGACGCGTCCGATATGTGGGTGAGCTCCTAGAACAGCGTGTCCGTCTCGGCCTGACACAGATGAGACGCAATATCCAGGACAAGATGTCTACTGTTGAGTTAGATGTCACTATGCCCGTCTCATTCATCTATCCGCGACCACTCCAGGCTCGCATCAAAGAGTTCTTCACTACTAACCAGTTGTCGCAATTCATGCAACAGGAAAACGTGCTTGCCGAGATCGAGAACTTGCGTCAACTAACAGCCCTCGGTCCCGGTGGACTATCACGCGAACGCGCTGGATTCGAAGTTCGCGACGTGCACCCATCTCACTATGGCCGTCTCTGTCCGATCCACACGCCTGAAGGTCCGAACATCGGTCTCATCTTGCGTCTCGCGAATTATGCTCGTATCAACCATTTCGGTATGATCGAGACTCCATATGCCAAAGTTAAGGACGGCAAAGTCACCAAAGAAGTCGTTTATATGAATGCTCTCGAAGAAGAAAATTTCCGTATCGCTCACGCCGCTACGCCATATGATCTTGACGGCAATATCACTGATGTTGAAGTGGAAGTCCGTCAGAACGGCAAACCCGAGATGGCGACAAAGAAAGACGTTGATTACATCGACGTCGATACCAACCAGGCATTCTCGATCGCCACATCACTCATACCATTCTTGAACCATGACGATGCTAACAGAGCACTCATGGGATCAAACATGCAGAAGCAGGCAACTCCTTGTTTGATACCAGAAGCACCATTTGTCGCAACTGGCATAGAAAAGAAAGCTGTATTGGATACTGGACGTGTGATCGTCGCACAAGAAGATGGTGAGATCACATACGTCGATGCTCGAAAGGTTACCGTCAAATCAAAGAAAACCGGTAAATCTCATGATTACAATCTAGTTTTGTTTTCGCGAACAAATGATTTTACGGCATTTCATCAGAGACCTATCGTCACACTCGGTGACAAGGTCAAGAAGGGCGATATCTTGGTTGATACTTCCACATCTGATCATGGAGAGATCGCGCTTGGTCACAATGCACTCGTCGCTTTTATGTCCTGGTCTGGTAGTAACTATGAAGACGCTATCATCTTGTCTCAGCGTATCGTCAAGGATAGTAAATGGAGCTCTATACATATCGAGGAATTCGTAGTGAATGTTCGTGACACGAAACTCGGTCCAGAAGTCACAACATGTGATATTCCGAATGTTGGAGAGATCAAACTCAAGAATCTCACGGAGGAAGGTATCGTCCGTATCGGTGCGGAAGTCCGTCCAGGAGATATCCTCGTGGGAAAGATTTCACCGAAAGGTGAGACACAACTCACTCCAGAAGAACGTCTATTGCGTTCGATCTTCGGTGAGAAAGCTCGCGATGTGAAAGACACCTCGAAAAGGATGGAAAATGGAAAGCAAGGCCGTGTTATCTCAATGAAGATATTCTCACGTGAGAAGGGTGATAAATTGGAGTCCGGAATCATCAAAAAGATATATATAGAAGTCGCTCAGGTTCGTAACATCTCTGTCGGTGATAAGATGGCAGGCCGTCATGGGAACAAGGGAGTCATCTCCAAGATCCTTCCAGAAGAGGATATGCCATATATGGAAGACGGGAGACCAGTAGATGTCATCTTGACACCTCTCGGTGTGCCGTCCCGTATGAACTTGGGACAGATCTTAGAATTGCACTTGGGACTCGCCGCAAATAGTCTCGGTTATCAGGCGATCGTTCCGCCATTCGCAGGAGCAACTGACGCAGAGATCAAGCAAGAGCTCGTTAAGGCGGGATTCGATGCATCAGGAAAGATGCTGCTTCGTGATGGGCGAACTGGTGAACATTTCGATCAACCTATCGCTGTCGGTTTCATGTATATCATGAAACTGCATCACATGGTTGAGGACAAGATACACATGCGTTCGATCGGTCCTTACTCCTTGATCACCCAACAGCCGCTCGGCGGTAAAGCTCAAGGTGGTGGTCAGAGATTTGGAGAAATGGAGGTTTGGGCATTGCTCGGTCATGGAGCCGCATACACTCTGCGTGAGATTCTGACAGTCAAATCTGACGATATCCTAGGTCGTAGTCAGACGTTCGATTCTATAGTGAAAGGTGAAAAGTTACGCGCACCAAATCTACCAGCATCATTCAATGTGCTATTAAAGACCCTCCGTGGATTGGCGTTAAATGTCGAACTTGTTAGCAAACCAAAAATTGACGAGGAATAGTATCGATGCGAATTATACGAATATGAAAAACTCATTACAAAAAGGTTTTGTCGCTCCATTACTCATCGCTGTTGCGATCGTGGTTATTGGTGGCGCGATTTATCTCATATCTTCTCGTGAGAAGGCAACTTCTACGGGTAACAACGAAGATCCCGGTTTGATTTCAGAGGTGAGTGAAAGTCAGATAAATATTGATCATAATGCAACGATTGATTCTACGTATTCAAGATCTGTAAAGTCTTCAATGACTGTGGTCACTCCAAATGGAGGTGAAAAAGTGATTGGTAATAAAGGGTATATCATCTCTTGGAAGAATATTGATGCACCATTAAAAGTGAATATTTTACTTGAGAAGTATTCCCAAGAAGGTACACCGATTGATTCGATCACAAATTATATTGCTGAAGCAATCGATAATTCGGGATCATATTTATGGATACCTTCCAATGACCTGGCATCAAATGTTCAATATAAAATTAAGATTACAAGTGCTGGAGGAACGAATAGCGGTGCAGGTCCAGTAGATAGTTCTGATGGATATTTCACTGTTAGCAATTCTGTCAATAGTACTGCACCAGCTTCAGTTATCGACTCCAATTGGAAGAAGTATTCGAATAGTGTCCTTGGTCTGTCATTCAATTACCCGCCTTTATTCGTTGTTGGTCAGAGCGCGGATGCGATCAATTTGATCCATTCAATTGCGTACAAACATCCCGATCCTTGTGATATGAAGGGAGATGCAAAACCTCTAGAAAGGCTTACAGATCTTGCTGTCTCTATCAAGATCGTTGATCAAGATTTGAAAGCTTTTGTTCAGAGCAGCTCATATCCTGGTTGGGACTATGTATCCAAGAATCCATTTACTTTGGGATCATTGAGCGGATACAAAATTACTGAAGGAGTAGAAGGATGTGGGAAAGATGTATATTATTTCACCCTCTCCCCGACGAAGACACTGATCATTGATGACATGCTTATCACTGAATTTAGTTCAATTATTAGAGATTATCAAACCTACTTGAATCTCCCAGGTATTATTACACCAAGTCAGAAGCAAGAAATGTTTACAAAGATTTTGTCGACTTTCAAATTTACAGTAACGGGGGCAATTTCAAAGCCTACTTTGATCAAAAAGTTATTTAATGGATTTACCGTAGGTTATCCAAATAGCTGGAAGATATTGTCACAAGATCAGTACCCAAATTATTCCATTACCGCTTTCACAACTGATTCAAATAGCAGAGTGTCAGTATTATCTACGGGTGATCAGACACAAATCGGCGCTATTCTGGCTGGACCAGTCGTCGGCGGAATCGATAGTTCCAAGACAAAGAAGACAGAATTTACTGAGAGAGGCTTACATGTTATCCGATGGGATTATGTCTTTGTTGGTGACTCTGGTTTTGGTGCAAAGAATAGATCAGTTTGGGTTGTTTTGAGAAGCTGCAATATTGACACAGTATACGTAATCGATGATCAAACATTATTTAATAATTTTTCATTAGTTGATGTAAATGGAAATGAGTCCGGTTCGGCAAAATTTAGTTTATGTTCGATTTAATAGCTCGTTTCATTAATTATTAAATTACAAAAAACCCATGCAAACACCAATAAAAAAAGCCAATGACCCGACAAATTTCGACCTAGTGCGACTGACACTCGCGTCTCCGGACAATATCCTCGAGTGGTCATTTGGCGAGGTCACCAAGCCAGAGACGATCAACTATCGTACGCAGAGATCCGAGAAATCAGGCCTGTTTGACGAGCGCATATTCGGTCCAGATCGAGATTTTGAATGTTATTGCGGAAAATATCGAGGCATTCGATATAAAGGCATCGTCTGTGAAAAATGTGGAGTAGAGATCACTCGCTCTATAGTTCGTCGTGATCGCATGGGTCACATCGAGCTCGCTACACCAGTCTCTCATATCTGGTTCTTGCGTAGTGTTCCATCACGCATCGGACTCATCCTCGGCATGACGACATCAGATCTCGAGAAAGTCGTCTATTTTGCCGGATACATCATCATCAAGGCGCATGATGCGGAGAAGGCGCAGTTCTTGAAAGATCTAGACCAAGAATTTAAAAATAAAGTGAAGACAGCCCAGGATGATAAGACCAAAGAAGCACTGAAGGAACTAGTCGTGAATGCCAGGAAGGAGATCGAAAGTCTGAATGCCGGATTCGTCATGGACGAAGCGACATATCACAAATACGCCGTGAAGTACGGTTCACTATTTGAGGCGGGTATCGGCGCGGAAGTCGTATATGAGCTATTGAAAAAGATCGACCTCGCTAAGCTCCAAGTCGAATTGGAAAAAGAATACGATGTTGCCGGATCGGCTGACAGCGATAAGCTGGCAAAGAGGATCTCGCTAGTGAAACAGATGATCAAAGCCAAGGTTCGTCCGGAATGGATGTTTCTCGTACGTATCCCAGTCATTCCACCAGGAATCCGTCCGATGGTTGCTCTGGATGGAGGACGTTATGCTACGTCAGACGTGAACGACCTATATCGTCGCGTTATCAATCGTAACAATCGTCTCTTGAAACTGAAAGAGATCAACGCTCCGGAAGTCATCCTACGTAACGAAAAACGTATCTTGCAGGAGGCCGTTGACGCTCTCATAGACAATTCGATCCGTCACAGCTCATCCGCTGGTGCCGCCGCGATCGCCGCGCAAAAGCGTGCTCTAAAATCTCTTTCAGACAGTTTGAAATCCAAACGCGGTCTCTTCCGTCAAAACCTTCTCGGAAAACGCGTTGATTATTCTGGTCGTTCCGTGATCATCGTCGGACCAGAACTCAAGATAGATGAATGTGGTCTTCCGAAACACATGGCACTCGAACTATTCAGACCGTTCGTCATCTCAGGACTCTTGAAGAAGGAGCTCGCATACAACATCCGTGGCGCCAATAGATTCATCGATGATGATGCCAAAGAAGTCTGGGAGATATTGGAGGAAGTCATCAAGGGCAAATACGTGCTCTTGAATCGTGCTCCTACTTTGCACAGGTTAGGTATCCAAGCTTTCAAACCAGTTTTGATCGAAGGAAATGCTATCCAAGTTCACCCGCTCGTCTGTACAGCCTTTAACGCTGACTTCGACGGAGATCAGATGGCCGTTCACGTGCCACTTTCTGATGAAGCGCAGATGGAAGCTCGTGAGATCATGGCCGCGGACAAAAACATTTTGAAGCCAGGTAACAATGATCCGACAGTGGTTGCAAAAATGTTGGATATCGTTCTCGGATGTTTCTGGGTGACAAAGATGAAGAAAAATCCCGGACAGGAGGCAGAGAGTAAAGAAAAAGGCGAAAGAAGCAGGAAGCAAGCAGAATCTGCCACGAAATATTTCGAATCGCCACAAGCTGCCGTTCTAGCTTTTGATTTTAAAGACATCGATTTGCGCGAGCCAGTCCGAGTACTCGCATTGAAGAACAAGAAATATGCCGCTTTCAAGGAAGGAATGTTCGAGACGACAGCCGGCCGTATATTGTTCAATGACATGTTGCCAGAGGATTACCCATTCATAAATGAAGAAGTTAGCCGTAAACGTATTGCTGTGATCATCGATGATATGATCACTCTGCATGGCGCGATAAACATCGCCCCGATCCTAGACAAGATCAAATCATTTGGATTCAGTTATGCCACGACATCTGGCACCACATGGGGTATCGATGACATCATGGTACCAGACGCAAAGAAAGAGATAGTTTCTCGTGGCAAGAGGGCGGCACTCATTGTTTCCAAACAGTTCGATGATGGTCTCCTCACAGAGGAAGAGCGCATCAGGAAACATATCGAGATCTGGCAGAAAACCAAGGGAGAAGTCGAGAAGGCCATTCCATCATCACTCGACAAGATGGGTTCTGTGTACGATATGATCACATCTGGCGCCCGCGGATCTCTGTCGCAGATCACTCAGATGGCAGGTATGAAGGGTTTGATCTCGTCAGTTTCCGGAGAGACGATCGAATTTCCGATCTTATCATGTGCCAAGGAAGGTTTGACTCCTATCGAGTATTTCATCACCACTCACGGATCTCGTAAGGGTCTCACAGATACTGCTCTAAATACTGCCAAGGCAGGATACCTGACGCGCAAACTGTTCGTGGTTGCCCAAGATGTGGTTGTTTCGGAGGAAGATTGTGGGACGAAGGATAGCATAGTGATCCACAAACAGACTGCTTCGGGTATGAATATCCCCCTGTCAAAGAATATCCGCGGACGTATCATCGCCGAGGATGTGAAGACTGCAGATGGCGAAGTCCTATTCAAAAAGGGCCACTTGCTTTCAAAGGCTGATGCTCAGAAAGTCGAGGAAGTCGGTATCACGGCGGTCCATGTCCGATCTCCACTCTCATGTAAGACGGTTCGCGGAGTCTGTTCGATGTGTTACGGATTGGATCTAGGTAAGAATTCGCTTGTATCACTCGGTGAAGCCGTTGGTACAGTTGCCGCCCAAGCGATCGGTGAACCGGGAACACAGCTCACTATGCGTACATTCCACCAAGGAGGTGCCGCAGGACTAGGTGGTGATATCACGCAAGGTCTGCCACGCGTCGAAGAAGTCTTTGAAAAACGCCGACCGAAGAATCCGGCAGTCGTTGCCACAGTGAACGGAGTTGTCACGGGATTCAAAGACATGGGTAAAGAGAAAGCTATCTATGTCATTCCAGACATCGAAGACAAGGGTAAAGGTTCCGCAAAGAAAGGCGCAGAAGTGGAATATCTCTTCCCGTATCGTCGCACTACTACTGTTCATGTAGGTGACCGAGTCGTGAAAGGTCAACTCTTGACTGATGGATCTGCTGATATCGATGAGGTCTTCGAATACGGGGGCGAAGAGAAAGCCAAGGATTATGTCATCACGGAAGTTGGAAAGATATACGAGCTCCAAGGTGAGACTGTGTCGCGTAAACACATCGAGCTCATCGTGAAGCAGATGTTCAGCCGTCGTAAGGTCACCGAAGGTGGGACGACCAATCTGACTGATGGTATGGTTGTTGATGATGTCCAGCTCGGTGAAGAGAATGCTGCCGCTAAGGCAGATGGAGGCGAAGTAGCTAAAGCGACAAAATTGGTTATGGGTATCACAGAAACTTCGCTATCGAGAAAGAGCTTCTTGTCAGCCGCCTCATTCCAACACACCACTCGCGTTCTTATCGCCAACGCTGTTCGCGGTGCTGATGATGATCTCACTGGTCTCATGGAAAATGTCATCATAGGTCGCCTCGTTCCAGCTGGTACAGGATTTGCCGGATCACCAAAAAAAGCGATGATCGACGCGATGATCGAAAAGAGAGATGCGGGTGAGGTCGAGAAATAGTCGTAGGGGATCACTGCGAAGACTGGTTTAGATTTATCCAAATTATCTTTCCCTTTATACTTGGGACTTTATATCATATACTGTCCTTATGTCACGAACTACCGTCGAAGAGATCAAAGCGCGCATACCCATAGAAGACCTTATCGGCTCATATGTGAAGATCGATCGCGCGGGCAAGTCATTCAAAGCCAAATGCCCTTTTCACAACGAAAAATCGGCGTCATTTTTCATCTCTCCAGAGAGGGGTGGGTATTACTGTTTTGGATGCGGCGCGAAAGGGGATATATTCAATTTCGTTGAACAGTTCGAAGGTCTAGATTTCAAGGGTGCGCTCAAGGTGTTAGCTGAGAGAGCTGGCGTTCCTCTCGTCATGGATCACAAAGATGAAAGTGAGAGAGATCAGTTGTGGAGGATCATGGTTGACGCCTCGAAATTCTTTGAAGATCAGTTCATGAAGTCTAGAGAGGCGCAAGAATACGTGAAGAATCGCGGTATCAAGACGGAGACTCGTGAAGCTTTCCATATCGGCTGGGCACCAGAGGGTTGGAACCATCTGCTCGATCATCTGAAGAAAAAAGGTTGGACTCAGATAGTGATGGAAAAGGCGGGACTGATCAAGAAGAAAGAAAGGAACTACGAGGAAGTTGATCAGAAACGACCTTCGGAGCGAGCGAAGGCGATTCAGCAGAATCGTGTCTCTGGACCGAGTGAGAACGAGGTGCGACTTCAGCAGAAGTCGACACCGTTCGTTTCGGGGCAACTTCCTCGTAGTCCCGAACAATTCTCCTATTACGATCGCTTCCGAGGACGGATCATGTTTCCTATCTCTGATTCTGGCGGGCGTATCGTGGCATTTACTGGACGTATATTGAAGGCTGATGAGAAGTCAGCAAAATATCTGAATAGTCCGGACACATCGCTTTATGACAAATCCTCGATATTATTTGGACTCGATAAAGCAAAGACCGTGATCCGCTCGATGAATTATACGATCATGGTCGAAGGGCAGATGGATCTCATCATGTCGTATCAGTCTGGGGTTCGCAACATTGTCGCAGCATCCGGTACGGCCGTTTCTGATGAATCGATAAATAAGGCAGGCATCATCAACAATTTCGGCTTGGTTCGGCGTTTATCACCGAATGTCGTGATCGCCTTTGATTCTGACGCTCCCGGACGTAAAGCGGCATTTAGAGCGGCCGGTATAGCTCTTTCACTCGGCATGGATGTGAAGATGGCCGATCTCGTAGGCGGTAAGGATCCGGCCGATCTCGTCAGAGAAAATCCTGAGATCTGGAAAGAAATATTGCGTACCACTAAACCTGTCGTTGAATTTGAGTTGATGAATGTTCTCAGGGACGAAAAAGATCCTCGTAAGATCCCACGTGAATTGCGAGAAAGAGTCTTTCCGTTACTCGCCTCGATCGAGAGTCGCACAGATCAAGATTTTTTCGTAAAAATGATCGCTGACAAGGCAAATATAGATGCTGGAGCGATATGGGATGACTTGCGCGCAGTGCGGAAGAAGATGGAAACAGAGGCGCAAGCGGCGGCCACAAAGACTCCGGCAAGCTCGACGAGTCCGACAAATTTGCAGAATAATTCTCCTTTGGACGCCAGTGCGAACAAGCAGAGGCATTATGACTTGGTAGAGCGCCGCATGTTCGGTCTTCTGGATCTCATCAAGAAACAAGATGAGAAGAAGTACGGTGAATATTTGAGTGAAGTGGAAAAGACGGCTGGCGATACATTCAAGACTCGTAGTGGACGAGTGGCGAAGGACATAGAAGACATGTCATTCGAGGCGGAAACTCTGTACGGCAGTGACGAGGAGAAATGGGACAATCATATGAGGGAACTCATCTCGAATTTTGGTCTTGATATCGTCAATGAGGAGTTGATAGGGGCTATGCAGGAACTACGTGTGGCTGAAAAAGCGGGAGATCATGCTCGTGTCGCCGAATTGGCCAAGAAATGCCAGGTTTTATCTGTGAGAAAGGCAGAAGTAGGAAGGAAGATCATGTGATATGCACCGCTCCTGATCGACTGTCGTAATCATATTACATGCATTGTGTCGGTAACTCCTCCCACCTGTCCTTGAACGACAGAGCACTCTTTGCGAAGCGATATCTCGTGGCATTTTCCAAAGGATGAGTGAATCCTTGGAGCGAGTCTTTTGTGAAAATGCCGAGAGATTGCTAGCAAATTGCGAGGAAGTGAGGGGACAGGTGGGAGGAGTTATCTATGATGCACTGTTACTTCCTCGCACTTGCCAAGTTGCTCCCATTACTATACAATAGTGCCAAGTTAATCATTTACCCTCCACATGCGTAAAAATAAAAAAGCGGCTTCAAGAGCCCGTCGCAGTTCGCAACGTCCGACTAAAAGGGAGTCTTTTAGAATAAAAACACCAGCCAGAAAGGCTGCACGCTCGTCTTCCGGATCTTCCGGATCTTCTGGTTCCTCTGGCACAAAGAGCACATCCAAGAGCGCGGGTCCGAAATCCAAAGCAGACAAGGCTCGTGACTTTGAATCAAAAGCAAACAAACTGATACAAAAAGGGAAAGATCGCGGATTCGTTACTTATAATGAGATTTTGAAGGAATTCCCACAGATCGAGAACGATGTGTTGTTTTTGGATGAACTCTATACGAGGTTCACAACTGCCAACGTCGATGTCCTGGAAGGTGGAGGCTTGCTCGAAGTTGAAGATTTGAGTCACAAGAAACCAGCTTCACACCTTTCTCGCAGTCCAGACTCCGCGTACGACTCTATCCAGATGTATCTAAAAGAGATCGGTCAATACCCGCTCATCAACGCCAGTATGGAAAAGGAGTTGGCCAAGCGTATCCAAAACGGTGACAAGGAGGCTGTGGGACTCCTGGCAAAAGCCAACTTACGTCTCGTCGTTTCTATAGCAAAAAAATATGTCGGCCGGTCACCAGATCTCACATTGCTCGATCTCATTCAAGAGGGAAATCTAGGTTTGTTTCGAGCCGTCGACAAGTTTGACTGGACGAAGGGCTACAAGTTTTCCACATATGCCACATGGTGGATACGTCAAGCGATCACTCGCGCCTTAGCTGATCAGTCACGTACTATCCGCGTCCCTGTGCATATGGTAGAAACGATCGCTAAGTATAAGCAAGTCGTTCGTCGCCTATCGCATGACCTTGGCCGTGAACCATTGCCCGATGAGATCGCTATGGAGATGGGTATGGCCGTCGAGAAGATCTATCAGATCGAAAAGATCGAGCAGGAAGTCGTCTCGCTCGAAAAGCCGGTCGGGGACGATGGTGACGACAAATCCACATTGCAAGATTTCATCGCTGATGACAAGATCCTTTCTCCTGATCAAGAATCTTCACGCCGTATCCTTCGTGATCAAGTCAACATGATCTTGAATGACCTCTCTGAGAAGGAACGCAGGATCCTAGAGATGCGCCATGGACTGATCGACGGCATCACTCATACTCTCGAGGAAGTCGGTCGCGAATTTGGTGTCACTCGCGAGCGCATCCGTCAGATCGAAGCCAAAGCCCATGAGAAGATCCGCCAGCATGACAATATAAATAGGTTGAAGAATTATTGAGGATCAGTAATCAGTAAACAAGGGGTGCGAAATCGTTGTATACTTATCTCTATGGCATTTGAAACTATATTCAATCCGCAAAATCTCTTCTATGTATTGCTGGTTCTCGTTTTTATAGCCTATTGGGTATTTTCGTTCACTGTTTTCTATCATCTGATCAGATTTGGCATAGGCACATTGCCGAAAAAACTAGCGACGCTGTACCTTCTAGGTTCGGCACTATTCTTCTCCGTGGTTTTTCTCTTGTTCGTCTCTGTCGATCTCGGTGTCATAAAGTCTAGCATCATATCGCTATTTGGCAGTATGTATGATCCTCCGGCGATGTGATCAATATAGATAAATCTCAATGAAATCGTTATTTTCAATATTCAACAATTCGGACAACTCCTTTGAAGGTAAGGGGAGCGATGAGACGGTATTACTACTGACGCGTAGGCATCCATTTTTCATCATCGTCAAGGTTATATTTATTTTGATCCTATCTGTTTTGCCGATCCTCGTCTGGGCGACATTTTCTACATTCTTCATACGATATGGCCTGACAGGCATAGCCTTTCTCTTTTACAGCCTGTGGTGTTTGCTGTTGTGGCAAGTGCTGTTCTATTCCATAACTATGTACGTTCTAGATGTCTGGATCGTCACTGACAAGAGGATCATCGATAGCACTCAACACGGCTTCTTCAATCGTTCGGTCTCGGAGCTCCATCTCTCGCGGGTGCAGGATATATCCGTCAAAGTCGATGGTTTGTTCCAATCAATACTGAAATTTGGCGACCTCGTCATCCAAACCGCTGGGACAGAGAACAAATTTGATTTTCGCCAGATCCCAAATCCGAATGAAGTCAAAAACCTGATCATGAGTCATATCGAAGAGCATGTCATGGTGGATGGCAGTGTTTCGACTGCAGGCGTCTCTCCGGCTGTTGCGCCTGCTGTTGGTACAGCGTAGATTGAGATCTGTGAAATTAGCGGGTTTTCAAGATAAAAAAGTCGAGCTACGTCCCTCGGTGGGATGTAGCTCGATTTGTTTGTGGTGGCCGACGATTAGCGGCGGTGGTAGTGGCGGCCGCCATCGCGGCCGATCCAAAACACGATGCCGGGGGAGTGCCGATAGAGCACGACGCCCGGGGGCGGCGCTTCATACACGATTTGCGGCGGCGCGTAATAGACCGGAGGCGGCGCGTAAGGCGCATAATATACCGGCGCCACGGGGTCGCCGATCGAGTACCGCGTACCACCCTTGGTCTGGATGGCACAACCAGACATTAATGTAACTCCGGCCAACAAGGCCGCCAACTGGACTATCTTTTCGTTCATTTTCATAAATCAAGGAACTCCAATTTTTCCGGTTTTTCGCCATTTCTGGCTGTTTTTGTTGTTTCTTACCGGGAAACACTCCCGATTTCAACACCTATTATACTACACATTTGGTATAAAAGTCAAGGGGGGGGGTGATGGTAACTCCTCACGACTCTGAGTAAGAATCTTGTCGACAGCTTCGTGTCGGCAGAAGGTTCACGTACTGTAGTTATCGGGACTAACAGTCCACAGGTTCTAGTAGTGGTAAGAAAGAAAGACCTTACTACTATTCGAAGTCGTTGAAGTCGAGGATATAAAAGATGTTCAGATTTGAGGAGGGGAGCATGCTTCAAGCATCTCCCTTTTTTTGATGGCCAATCTATCAGATGCCTCATGAGTCATTGTCCACATAGAATGAAATCTACAGAAATCTGATGTGGTACAATATATAAAAGTCTATTTATCCATTTAATTATCTACAATGCGAAACAGATCAATATCTATATGCGCCGGTATCCTATTGTCAGGAGCATTTTTTGTGTTTGCCGGAAATGTATTGCTAGTGAGAGCACAAACAGCTCCGTGTAGTGGTGCATCTATTGCCGCAGGTACTTGTAATTGGAATGGTGGGGGATTGATAACATTGCCACCAGGAATTAATCCAGGAATTAATCCGAAAGGTGATCCATATGTATTTGCACGATTAGAATTCGCGAACGGCGATATTGATGTGTTTAGTACCAATCCTCACATTACCACGACAGCGGGAGAACATGATTGGTGGTATGTGGCGCCTGGAGGATGGTTTTCAGTTCATCCGCCTGGTTCCAGGACAATAAGGTTTATAGCCTATTATGCCGGTGATAAATTTCGTTATCCAAATGGTGTAGAAGTGACAGTTCCGGCTGGAGGTATTTCATATAATTGTATGGATGGTCTTATGAATAGTAGTGGATGTCCAGTTGCTGTTTTTACTTCAGGTTACTCTCTATCTGTCTCCAAATCTGGTCAAGGCATCGGTAATGTTGCAGGAGAGGGAATCAATTGTGGTACTACTTGTTCAGGAATATTTGGTATGAAATATCCAGTCAATCTGACTGCCACTCCAGATGGAGACTCTGTATTTACCAGTTGGGGCGGTGCTTGCTCGGGGACATCACCTACATGTACTGTCACAATTACTGGAAATACTTCAGTTACGGCCAGTTTTGATAGAACTGCAAGCACAAATATACTTGTGACGAAATCCGGATCTGGCACAGGAACAGTTTCTGGAAATGGAATAGATTGCGGTAATACGTGTTCAGCTTCAGTTGGAAATAATTCCGCTGTTACGCTTGTTGCATCGAGCGATACAGGTTCTACGTTTGCCGGTTGGAGTGGTGCCTGCTCTGGAACCTCACCGACCTGCTCGATCACTGTAAATGGAGATACTTCAGTTACGGCCAGTTTCAATAAGGCTCAGGTAGATACAACTGCACCAGTTTTATCGACGACGTCGGGTCTATCTCCAAGTGGAGATGTGATCGCCAATCTGTCTTGGTCTGGTGGTACTGGTGACAAAACCAGTTACCAAATAGATCGCGGGTTAGATTCATCGTCACTAATGTATACTTTGGCGACAGTTTCTGGTACGACGAAGTCGTATTCGGATAACTTATTAACTTCGTCTGGCACCTTTGATATTTTGAGAAGAGGACCCGTAACTGAGAGTTACCGTGTCCGAGGTAAATATGCTGATGGAATGTACACCGATTACAGCAATATTGTAAAAATTAAGAATTGTATCAAGTTGGCGGGAAATGGAATATACCAAGGAGAAGGGGCTTATCAAATAGTGTTTATTGCCGGTGGGTTAGTTGCGGAGGATATTAATATGAAAGGATATTTTTCTCGGGTGAGTGATATTATAGATAATGGCCTAAGTAAAGTTGAACCATTTAAGAGTCGCATGGATAAGTTTTCTTTTTATGTTGATTTACAGCCTTATGATGAAGAAGGTCTTGGTATAGCTTACTCAAATACAGATTATAAGGAGTACGATCGCTTGACGGAATCAGAAATTGTAACATCATCTAGTTGTGGTGATAGTGGTCATATATATGTCTTTCTTTCGGGCAACCCACTTATTTATCCTGCTTACACTGCTTATAATATTGGTAAAGACTTAGCTAACTTTGTTCTTCTAGACATCCCTTCTTTGAGAACTGGAGGGTATAATCTTGCCATGACTGCCATGCACGAATTGGGTCATGCTGTAGGGGATCTTTCAGATGAGTATCCAAATCCTGCTCAGGAACAGCAATTCTCTGAAAATAAATTGTTGGAAAACTGCTCACTTGAACCATATCTAGATTTCAGAAGCTCTATCGACAATAGGATGTACGGATCTTATGAAAGTGTCAGTACAGACGGATGTTGGGAGGGTATAAACTATGAACACAGCCCATACTACCGTCCGTCGCCCAAAAGTATTATGTATGACCAAGCTACTGAACTAAGGTTCAACGTCATAAGCTGCGGATATATCATTTCTGGTTTGAATTTCGAGTCTATCTACCAGGATAACGCAGAAAAACATTGGCCAGAGTGTTTGAAAATGGCGCAAAATCCTGGATCTATTACGAGCGCAGGCATTCCTCCAGCTGCTCCTAAACCAACTCTCACCTTCGTTTCCGCCAGCACTGTAGCCCCTGGCTCCACCCTTGCCATCTCCGCAGTATCACACACCGTTCCGGACAAGAAACCATTCCCAACTGATGGAACTGTCTTTGAAAAGATAGGATATTTTTTGGATGGAGTCGCCAAATCTTTAGTAGCTGCCGTTGCCGGAACGCCTTCAGCTGTAACTGGGTCAGGATTCACTCCTACCGACAATGCTGTACAGATCTCTAATTCTGCAACTACCACAGAAATCCTAGGTCTGAATTCTGACGGCACAACTATATCTTTCACCATACCGGCCAATCTCCCAGCAGGGTCATATTCATTGAAAGTGGGCGCATTTAACAGCGACTGGTCCAACAGCGTTCCATTGACTATTACCGCTGCACCAATACCTCTAAGCACTACCAACCTCTCTTGCACGATGACTCTCGCTCCCGCTAAGCCTTGTCGAACTGCTTGCCCGATAACATCACCAGCTAGCAGTGGAGTGTATAGCAACGCCACCTTCAAGTTTGCCGGCTCGGTGACTGGTGCCAAATCTCCTTATACGTATGTCTTGGGAAACATAGTTAACACTAGCAATGCCGCTATCACATCCCGCGCAACAGTACCAGGAACGGCAAGTGCACGCGTATCCAGCAAAAAACTCCCATATCTAGAGGTAACTTCGAAGGATGGGAACACAGCAAAGATCCAATGCTATCCGATTGAATCTGGCGTTTCGGCACGACCAGCTCCAACAAACATTACTCGACCAACCGCTCCTGTAACAACACGACCTGTCACGAATCCGACAAGTACCGCATTGAACGTCACAAACGCATCATGTAACGCCTCGGATGCTGTAAGTGTTAGTGGATTCCATGTGTTTGTTGCCGCGGACGGATCGGTGAGTGGTGGAGCGGCTCCTTACTCATATGAATTGAAACGCAATAGCAGTCTAGACGGTATTATAGTTTCTGGAGCAACATCGAGTTCATTGCCATTCCAGAAGATGTGGACTGTGACAATACCAAATAACAGCTCAGGTTGGTATCTCCAGGTGTCTTCTACAGATGGAAAAACGGCTACGGTCAATTGCATAGCACTGAATTGACCTGCAAACCATGTTGCGTCGCGAATGCAAATTCGCGAGCGAGCGCAATAGTGAATGAAGTGTTAGCATATGGAGACACATATGCCCACTTTGAGAACAAAAATATCACAGAAACACGATCTCTTTGCTGAGCAATACGATCGGCTAAATTCCGTGCAAAAGAAAGCAGTCGATGAGATCGAAGGGCCTGTCATGGTCATCGCTGGACCGGGAACAGGCAAGACGACGATACTCACGCTCCGTATCGCCAATATCCTGAAAAGAACAGATACGCCTGCAAATGGTATTTTGGCCATCACATATACGGACGCGGGTGTGAAAGCGATGAGGACGAAATTGACCAGCATCATAGGCGACCGAGCGCACGATGTGCGCATACATACATTCCACGGATTTGCTTCGGCGATCATTGGAGAGTACCAAGATCATTTCTTGCATCTGAATGAAATGAAGCAGATGACCGATATCGAACAGGAGTCGTTGGTGAGGAAGATCATCGAAGATGCCAAATTCTCTGATATCCGACCAACAGGAAAACCAGATGTCTATATCTCAGGCATTATTCGTGGTATCGATGAATCCAAGAGAGAGGCGATGACTGGAGAGATGGTACGAAGATTTGCACGAGACGAGATCGAGAGGATAAAGAATGACGAAGGATCTATCTCCACTCGAGGCGCGACCAAAGGTCAACTCAAAGCCGATGCCAGGGAACAGATAGAAAAATGCGAACGAACATATCTCTTTGCCGATGTTTACGAGTTATATGAATCGGCGAAACGCGAATCAAAGAGGATGGATTTCAATGATCTCATCATCGAGCTCTTACTGGCCTTGCGTAATGACGAATTGTTACTGCGGCTCATCCAAGAGCGATACCTATATATCCATGTCGATGAGCATCAGGATACCAACGACGCGCAGAATTTCATCCTGTCGTTGATCGCGGAATTTTTCGAAACACCAAATATATTCATAGTCGGCGATGAGAAACAGGCGATATATAGGTTCCAAGGCGCATCTGTCGAGAATTTCTCGAAATTACAGAAGAAATGGCCAGATATGGAAGTGATAAAATTGGATCAAAACTATAGATCGCATCAGAGCATTCTGGATGGTAGTTTCGCCATGATCGAGAAGAATTATGAAGAGGACGAAAACTGTGATTTGCGTGTGAAACTCGTGGCGGGTGGAACTGAAAAGGCGACACCGATCGAAGTTGTTACCGGACTAAATACCACAGCGATCGAGCTCGCGTTGATCGAAAGGTTGAAAGAGCTCAGTGGTCCAAGGTATACTGCCGCGATCATCGTTCGTAGGAATCGTGATCTGGATCGCGTCATCAGGCTCTGTGAATTTCATGGAGTCCCGATCTCATCAGAGAGGAGCATAGACATATTCAATCACCCTGTGGGGAGAGTCTTTTTCGATCTGCTTCAATACATCATCGATCCGACACGAGTCGATCTGCTCGCAAATACGATCATCGTCGGTATGTGGGGGCTCGATCTCTCATCAGTAGCGGAGATCATAAACAAACTCCGAAGCGGTACATTTGACGAATTCGAGACAAAGATACCTGGGCTTTCGAGTATACGCGCGGCATTGTTATCGACAGGATCGATCGAATTCCTCGTGCGGGCCGGAGAAAGATCGGGATATACATCTATCATAGATCGGGATCCGATCTATATAAATGTCTGGCGAGGCATAGTCTCACTTGCTGAATCTCTCGCTAAGGATGGCGACGTTGTCGATCCTCTCACACTCGTCACGAAACTATTGGCGTACCGAACATCGGCTGAGACTCGTATGATCAAAGTCTCTGTTGGTGCGCCAGATCTGCCTATTCAGGCGATGACTGCTCACGGGAGCAAAGGATTGGAATTTGATTACGTTTTCATCCTATACGCGACAGAAGAATCGTGGGTTGGCAGACCGAGAGGTGCTTCGTTCGTCTTACCAAAGAAACGGACGACGGAATCAGAAGTGAAGGACGTCCGTAGGTTATTCTATGTGGCGTTGACGCGTGCCAGAAAGCATGTGGTCATCATGACATCTCTAGAGGAGGCGGATGGTAAGGGCGTGACCCCTCTCAGATTCATCGGGGAATTGCATAAAGATCATGTACGTGCGGCGGTATTGCCTCGAGTTGGGGCTGAGAAATTGTATGAAAGTGACACAGATGGAGTCGATAGAGATGAATCTATCAACAACAAACTGTTAGATATCATGAAGCAGGTGCTAACAAACAAGGGTTTGTCAGTAACAGCGCTCAATCATTTCATCAAGTGTCCAAATCAGTTCATCTATCAGAGCATCCTGAAAATGCCACAGGCACCTTCTGTAGCGGCAGAAAGAGGGACAGCGATGCATGAAGCATTGGCGCGAGTTTGGGCGGCAGTTTCGGCATCAGGTGGTAACAAGGCTATTGCATCAGACGAGATTTGCAAGATTCTGGGAGAAACTATTCGAGAATATTTTGGCAGATCATTACTTTCAGTGAAAGAGAAAGAGTCGGCAGAAAGAGAATTGATCGATGATATGCCTAGTGTTTCTGTTGCGTTGTCGCCACATTTTTCCGCAAAAGGTAAGGATGACATGATATTTACGGAAACATGGGTGGAAACTAGTGTAAGATGTATGATTGAACATGCAGATGCAAATATAAGTGCAAATCCGGCTAGTTCGAGCGGGTCGAACGATTCTGAGATCACTATTCCACTTCACGGAAAACTCGATGCGATCATAGACGATGGACAGGAGGTAAAAGTTTTTGATTATAAAACCAAACAGGCGATGTCGGAGAATGCCGTGAGAGGTGAGACCAAGAACTCTGACGGTAACTATTTTCGACAATTGATTTTCTACAAGATACTGATGAGAGGAGACCGACGCTTTAAGGATAGGCGCATCACGCCCGCACTCGTCTTCGTGTCACCAGACGATAAGGGACGATGCCCGACCATCACCTTGCCTATAGAAGAAAGAGATGAAAACGCCGTCAAGGATCATATACAGACTCTCGTTCGATCGGTCTGGAGCGGCAGTATAGTGAGATCATCTTGTAGTGACCCGAAATGCGAGTGGTGCGGAATGAGAAAAATCTAGTAAGTATGCGCACTAGGTTTATCATCCAGTATGATAGGCTCTAGATGTTTATGAGGAATGATCATTTTCCAGTCTGTATCGCCGCGATCAATCCAGTGATGAGTTCTAATGGTAGTGCTCCACTCATGGAGATGATCTTCTTGTTATTATCGATGAATAGCAACTGTTGCGGTATTTTGTAAGAGACGAGCGCATTGTCTATAAAATCAGTGGTAGCTTTGCCCGCTGGGCTATTTAGGACGATGAAGCTCGTCGGTGTTCCTGAAACTCCCGCGTTGACGCCAGACAGGTATTGCTGCTCAACAGCATCTTTGAATTTACCGCTAGAGAGACATTCTGTGAACTTCGTAGCATCGATACCGACAGCTTTGGCTATGATCGGCAGTTGTGTCTGGTCGAGACCGTTTGGTGTCTGGCCTGTGACAGAAGGCGTTGTTTCGTACAATTTTTTCTCGTATGCCCAGAATAGATCATTGCCACCAACACTGGCTGCACATTCCAGTGCCTGGGACTCATGGTTGGCGTTTTTATGCAGAATATTGCCATTCTGGTCAGGCTTATCGAGTGGAAAATGCCTATAGACCCAAGCTACCTCTCCAGACGGGCCGTATTTGGTGATCAGGCTTTCCATCGTCGGATTGAAGGTCTTACAATATGGGCATGAAGGATCAGAATATTCGACGATGCGGACAGGTGCATTCGGGTTTCCATAGGTATGATCCGAATTAGTTATCGTCGCTAGGTTCACAGTGATGCCCGGAGCCTCGGGTGCCGTCTTTGTGATCACAGGTGCAGGATTCTTCACATAAATAATGGCTATTGCGACTATGGCTGCGGCGATGACGATCGCGGCAGGGATGGTAAGCGGGCTTGTTTGTTTTGTTTCCATGGGTACAGTTTACAGGGATGAAAGGTAAGATACAAGTTTTTGAGGAAATGCCACGAGAAAAAATTTTAGAATGGCAATGTGTAGGTCATCACTGTTGACGTCGGCGCCTCCCAGAGAGAGGTATCAAGCTTGATTTCTCGGAGCGCACCGGCGTCTTTGTATTTTAGATGTCCATGACTCATGGCATGGTCATATAATTCCTTGGTCAATCTGACGTCGTCTATGCAGTAAGAGATCAATTTATCGATCTCACCACTATTCCACCAGTCAACAGCATCAGATCCGTGGCCTGATTTGTTACGTCCTAGAGTTGCCTCACCGACACTATCGAGCTTGAGTCTTCTGCCAAGCACTTTCTGGACTTCTTTCATGAGATCCAAGCTCTTTATCTTGGAAAGATCTCCAGAGTAGTATTTATTTAATAAGGGGATATCAAAATGATCTCCATTCCATGTTATCAACATATCCGCTTTTTCGATGATCGGCCAAAGCTTCTTGAAATCGGCTTCTAGGAAGCTCTGATATGTATCATCCGATGAATCGTGTATACAAACAACGGAGATATCGAGATCTCGGGGGTTATTGGAGCCTACATCTTGGAAGAAATTCTTCGTCTCGATGTCAAATGTTATCTTGCGCATGCGGTCTATTGTAAGGGAAGATGACTATCTGGGCAAGCTAAAGGGATACATCTAAAGGGATACATCGCTTTCTTCGCCTGTCTTTAGATTCTTTACTTTGATTTTACCAGTCTTTACTTCTTCATCCCCTATCACGATAACTTTTGGGATGCCGCGTTTGTCGGTGTTACTGATCTCGTCGCCGAGCTTCTTGCCTGAAAGATCGATGGACACATGAGTTCCTTTTTCACGCAGAGTCTGTGCCATATCCATAGCAAAAGGGATATTTTGTTCGCCTATGACGCAGATGGTGATCTCGGTCGTCACATCGGCTTTTGGCAGAGTGCTGTAAGTTTCCATGATATCCCGAGCGATGACATCTCCTGCGCCAAAACCGACTCCCGATACTTTGTCATTTCCGAACAATGCCAGTAGATCGTCGTATCTGCCACCACCGAAAACTGATCGGCGATTGACTGGGTTCAGGTCATATACTTCAAATACGATGCCAGTGTAATAGTCGAATCCTCGCATCAGTGTCTGGTCGAAGCGGGTATTGGTTATACCGAGATTTTCCAATCCTGCCATGACATTACGGATCTCCTTCAATCCGACATGTTCCTCTTTGGTTTGTGGGAGTCTAGTGGTAAATTCTTCGAAATTCTGGGAATTCAATAGGGTTAGGAATCGTTGAGCTCTATCGCCCAGCAATTCTGTCGCACCTAGTTCGAAAGCCTCCGGTTTGAGTTTGTCCTTTTTGTCGATCAGTTTGGAAAGTCTCTGCGCTGCTGCCTCGTCCAATGCGAAAACATCGCTGGTGATATAGTTCATCAGCTTGCGGTTGTTGAGACGGATCTCAAAATCTGTATCTTTCAATCCATATGCGTGCATGATGTCATAAGCCATATTGATGACCTCTATCTCTGCACTCATAGAATTCACGCCAAAGATGTCTACGTTGAGCTGCCAGTGCTCACGCACTCGACCTCGTTGAGGATTCTCATATCGGAATAAGTTTGGTATCGAGTACCAACGCAGAGGGAAGATGAGCTCGCGTCTCCTGGCAGCCACCATACGCGCGACGGTCGGGGTCATCTCTGGACGCAATGTGACCTCGCGATCCCCACGATCCGTGAATGTATATGTTTGCTCATTGATTATCTCCTCGCCGGATTTTGCTCGATATAGCTCGGCTGATTCTAGAACGGAGGCGCCGTATTCTTCATATCCGTATCTTTCCGCGACATTCCTCCATATTCCAAAAATACCTTTTTCTATAGCCATATCTAGCGGAAAGAAGTCGCGTACCCCCTTGTATGCCTCGGTGTTTAGTTTTTTGGCTTTTTCTGCCATGATGGAAGTATTGTAGCAGGTTGAAGGAAAATCAGAAAGTTCAAGCAGACGTATCCACTATACTTTTATAAATCTTTCCTTCTCGCTCTCGCTCTATCGAGTTCTGTTAGATATTTCTTGCGGAGCCTGATGTTCTTTGGAGTGATCTCCAGATATTCGTCATCGCGCATGAGCTCGAGGCCACGTTCGATCGAAAGTATAAACGGTGGAACGAGCGTGAGAGCTTCGTCTTTTCCAGAAGAACGCATGTTCGAGAGCTGTTTACCTTTGCATGGATTGACTTCGAGGTCGTCGCCTTTGGAAGTGTCACCGATGACCATGCCTTCATATATGTCCATAGCCGGAACGATGAAGAGACGTCCACGATCTTGGAGATTCCACAGAGAGAAGCCAAATGATTTGCCTGAGACCATCGAAGTCATGGACCCTGTCTCTCGTTTTTCGATCGGACCGACGTGCTCTCGGAATCCTGTGACACGACTCGACATGATACCTTCACCTTTTGTGTCGATCGTGAATGCGTTCCTGTAGCCGAGTAATCCTCGAGTAGGGATATCAAATACCATACGGACTTGATTTCCATGAGTGGTCATGTTGGACATGATGCCTTTTCGTTTACCGAGAGTCTCGATGATGGCACCAGAAAATTCCTCTGGAGTGTCGATGATGACCTCCTCGAAAGGTTCTAGAGTTTTCGTGACATTACCGGTCGCATCTTTTTCTTCCTTGATGATAACTTTTGGCTGGGAGACTTGGAGCTCGTAGCCCTCACGGCGCATATTTTCCAGCAATATACCGATATGCAACTCTCCGCGACCGAATACGGTGAAATATTCATTCATATTGAAATAGACTTTCAGTCCGACATTTGTTTCTAGTTCACGTTCGAGTCTCTCGCGAATCTGGCGACCGGTGACAAAAGTACCTTCTCTGCCAGCAAATGGAGAATTGTTGACTAAAAATTGCAGGGAGATAGTCGGTTCGTCGACACTGATAGCCGGAAGAGGTTCTGTCATTTCATCGTCTGTGATAGTTTCTCCGATGAAGATTTCCGGTACTCCGGCGACTGTGACGATATCACCGGATTCTGCTTGTATAGTTTCGAGGCGTTTCTTGCCTTCGAATGTAAATAGCTTCGTCACTTTTCCTGTAAATGATTTGCCGTTGACATCCTTGATCCAGATGTTCTGACCATCCTTGATCGTGCCAGAATATATGCGACAAACAGCCAGACGTCCGAGGAAGTTGTCATAACCGAGGTTGAAAACTTGCGCCGTCAACTTTTCGTCGGCAGACTTGGAAGTTCTATTGATATTTTTTATATTTGCAGAGGGCACATACTCTATGATCGTATCTAACAATGGCGTGAGATCTACTGCTTCATCGGTCATCAACCTCTTTGCGACACCGGTGCGGCCAATGGCATAAATGGTAGGAAAATCGATCTGCGAGTCATGTGCACCGAGCTCCATGAAGAGTTCGAGTACTTCATCATGCACACGTGCTGGATTTGCCGCGGGTTTGTCGATCTTGTTGATGACTACGATAGGTTTTAGACCGAGTTCAAGCGACTTCTTCAATACGAAACGAGTCTGGGGCATGGGACCTTCTTGAGCGTCGACGACGAGCAAGACCGCATCGATGGCACGGAGGACGCGTTCGACTTCTGAACCGAAATCTGCGTGCCCTGGGGTATCGACGATGTTGATCTTCGTGCCTTTGTAATTGACGGAGGTGTTTTTAGCGTAGATCGTAATGCCACGCTCTTGTTCTAGAGCGTTACTGTCCATCGTACCTTCGTCACCGTGACCACATTGGGCCATGATGGCATCAGTAAGGGTTGTCTTACCGTGGTCGACGTGTGCGATGATGGCGATGTTGCGTATTTCCATATGAGTATATTGGGGATTCGGCGAATTAAAATAGAGCCGCCGGCTCGATGAATTAAGTAAAGCATGAAAAGGGCGGCAGAGTCAAGGTGTTAAAAAAGACTCCACAACCTGATCGTGTTTGTGGAGTGTGTGACTATGGTCAAGTAGAGGTGCGATCGGATCAGCAGCTCAATCTATTGGCCGTTTGATCAAGCCAAAGGCCGCAAAACGGGGCGCAAACTGACGCGTGAACGATTTCGGACGAGGAGATCCCCTCCGTCGAGGCTGATCGTGTTTTCGTCGATCTTGTACCTTCTGGCGGGAGGTTGTTTTGAGACAGCTTTGATCTGAGATAGAAGTTCGTCGATCTCAGTGCCTCCGTGCTCCATATCAGTCTCTTGAATTAGTCTTACCATACTAAGTTCCTTGTAAACCAATTGATTGTTCGAGCTATTCCTTTAGCATATTATATCCAAAAGAGCAGCAGATCAGAATAGTACCACAAACATTGTCTGATGCCAAATTTGCGGTGTGGAAAAGCCGCGGCCAAAGCATCATATAGATTTTATCTTTTTTTTATCAAAATTTGATTATTTTTTTATCAAAATTTTATCAAAAATTCATCACGATTTTATCACATGTGAGTACAATCAGTTTATATGCGGAAAATCAGAAAGGGGCTGATCATATTTTGGAGCATCTTTGTGGCGGCCGCGATATTCCGCGTAACACAGACTTTTGGCGTAAAACCGCCAGATATCGGACCATGCTTGAAACAGGTCGTCCTGGGAAGCGGTATCGTGAGCGAAGAGCCCGAAAGAAAGGAGTCGGGACAAGTTATGGTCGTCCATGTAGACGAATTGTCGGTCTCAAGAACACTTTCTACCCGGTGTAAGGCGGATTTTCTGCTTCGAATGAAGACAAAACTGTATCCGAGATTCAAATTTGGTGATCTGGTCAATTTCAATGGGAAGCTATTGAAACCGATGAATTTCTCCAATACCACTGATCCTGGTCGATCGTTCGATTATGAAGGATATCTGGCCAAGAGCGATATATTCTATGAAATGAAAAGTGCCGATGTCTCGCTTCATAGTGTGAGCGATGGGCACCCAGTTAACTCCTCAGTGATCGCTCGCTTGACTAGTGAGCTTTTCTCATTGAAAAGACGATTCGTCTCAAATCTGGAAAAAACCCTCGGTGAACCGCATGCGGCGTTGGCTGGAGGACTGGTCGTCGGAGAGAAGGCAGCGCTCGGCAATGATCTATTGAATGATTTTAGAACAGTCGGTCTCATCCATATCGTCGTCTTGTCTGGCTACAACATCACGATCGTCGGTGATGCGATGCGTAGGATGCTCATGTTCCTGCCAAGAATTTGGGGCATATCGATAGGTGGTATAGGTATTGCCTTGTTCGGGATCTTGGTCGGAGGAGGTGCCACCGTTGTCCGCTCATGCTTCATGGCAGGGATCGCTCTCTCGGCGGATATATTGAGGAAGGATTACAACGTTTCTCGGGCACTCATATTTGCGGGACTCATAATGCTCATACAGAGTCCGATGATCTTGCTTCATGACCCTTCATTTCAATTGTCGTTTCTCGCCACGATGGGACTCATCCTCCTCGCTTCACCTATCGAAAGGCGGCTGAGATTCATTCCAGAAAAGTTCGGCATTCGCGGCATTGTCGCTTCGACTGTCGCCACGCAGATATTCGTTTCGCCATACATACTATATATGATGGGGAACTTGTCGTTGATCGGCATGGTGGTGAATATTTTGGTATTGCCGTTTATTCCCATCACGATGCTTTTTGTCTTTATGACTGGTGCGATAGGGATGCTCTCTATTCCGATAGCACAAGTTTTTGCTTGGGTGACTCACCTGTTGCTCTCATACGAACTCTTTATGGTGGAAAATTTCGCGAGGCTCCCATTTGCCTCAGTGCATATGCCCGCGTTCTCCAAGTGGTGGGTGGTGGGGTTTTATGTATTGTTCACGTTGGTGTATTTGTATAGGTCGAAAGGTGTGAGAGGTTCATCTCGATCATATCCCAGTTCAGGTTCGTGAAGAAATCATCGACATAAGCTTTCTTGCCTGAGGGTTGATAGTCGGCAACATAGGAGTGTTCCCACATATCGAGAGCGAGGATCAGGGTGCAGTTTTGATGCTCCTCGATATTTTTCACTGATATACCTTTCAGAACGGGAATATCGAACGTTTTCTGCACGAATTGTTTCATATATGTTGATCTCAATTATTTGTAATGTTCATTATCTATACGCTAGGCAAGGCTTTTTTGGTGAAATCAGATTTTATCTTTTTTTTATCGAAATTTGATTTTATTTTTATCGAAATTTTATCAAATATTCATCCGGATTTTATCGACCAAGATGTAAGATGAGGGCATTAGTAGACAGTAATCAGTAGACAGTAGACGGTAAATAGTAAACAGAGAATTGCAACTTGGATTCATCTGTTTACTGGTTACTGATTACTGTTTACCAGAAGCAAATATATGACATCAACAAAATATGTGACTCGCTCATCATCGAAGAAGGGTTTTACTTTGATCGAGATTCTAGTGGTCATTGGCATCATCGCCATACTAGCGACTGTAGTATTGGTCGCGGTGAATCCAGCACGCCAATTCAAGCTCGCGAGGGACTCTCAGCGTACCAGCAATGTGAATGCGCTCTTGAATGCGATCCATCAGAATATGGCAGAGCATAAGGGCATGTTTGTTTGCGAGGGCAAGACGAAAGACATATCGAATAGTTTCGTTACAGTGAAGAGTTCAGGCACATCTACAGACAATGGTGACATGGCATATTGTCTCGTTCCGGACTACATATCGGCATTGCCGTTCGATCCATCTATCGCGAGTGCGCATTATGCGAGCACCACTGACTATGATACTGGCTATGAGATTAGAAGAGATGATAATGGTCGCATCACCGCGAGCTCTACTGGTGAATTGACTCCTTCGATATCGGTTACTAGATGATATCTGGTAATCCATTCCACCTGATCCTCGAACGACCGAGCACTCTTTGCGAAGTGTTATCGATGTACAGTTGACAAAAGAACACTACTAATGGTAATGTCTGTATATAGAAGTTTTTAATAATCTATTACAAACATGGTCACAGCAACAATTTCGTTCAAACCAAAGCAAACAGTAAAGAGACTGTTGTCGTCTCTACCTGATCGTGCCCGTGAGGTCATCATATATCGATACGGTCTCGGAAAAGATGTGAAGCGCATGACACTCGATTCTATAGGAAAGGTCTATGGCATCACTCGCGAGCGTGTCCGTCAGATAGAGAATTATGCATTGAATCAGATCAGGAAATCCGAAGAGTATACGGACGAAAAAGCTGTGTTTACCGAGATCGAAGCTCTGCTCCACTCACTGGGTGGTATCGTTGTTGAGGATGATTTCCTAGGCCATGTTTCAAAAGACAAGAGCTTGCAGAACCATGTATTCTTCCTGTTGGTTGTCGGAGAACCTTTTCGTAAATTCAAAGAGGACAATGATTTCCGTCATCGATGGCATGTCAACGAAGAGTTGGCAAAGAAAGTCGAGGAAGCGTTGAAGAAGCTGTATGGAAGTCTGACCAATCAGGATCTCTTGCCAGAATCAGAGATGATCAGCAAGCTTTTGAGTCATTTAGAAGATGTTTCTGAGAAATATAAAAATCAAGAAGTGGTAAAACGATGGCTTGGATTATCCAAAGCTATAGGTAAGAACGCTCTAGGCGATTGGGGAGTTTCCAATTCATCGAATGTGAAGACCAAGGGCATGCGCGATTACGCTTTTCTCGTCATCAGGAAGCATGGCTCACCTATACATTTCAGAGATGTCGCGAAACAGATCACCACGATGTTCAACAAGAAAGCTCATGTCGCTACTACGCACAATGAACTCATCAAGGATCCACGATTCGTACTTGTCGGCCGTGGCCTTTACGCTCTCGCAGAATGGGGTTATGCGCCCGGTATCGTACGAGATGTCATCGCGCATGTTATCGAAAAAAATGGACCGCTGACAAAGGAGGAAATCGTCGATAAGGTATTGAAAGAGCGATATGTCAAAGAAAATACCATCATCGTCAATCTTCAAAATCCGAAATATTTCCACAGAGACAAGGATGGAAAGTATGCTGTGATGGGAGTGAAATAGTGATCAGTAAACGGTAAACAACAAAGAAGGATTTAGGGGCACGGATATTTTCCTGCTGGAAAATTCCTCGAGCTCGCGCCAGTCGCGCTCGCTAGTCCCCTTCACCCTTCTGTCAGACCAAAGCTGAAATGACATCTGTTGTAGTCTGAATTAATGTGTTCCTGTTTTATGTGCTCGGCGAAATTTTTTTCAAGAATTCCATCTTCTCCAAGGATGATCTTTGGGTGGTATCCTTGGCGGTTTTCGTGTC
>JANXZK010000003.1 GCA_025355565.1 bacterium | reverse complement strand
GTTCATATTAGATTGAAATCCAAGTATCTCAAGTACCGCATCCTTCCAGAAAGACCAAAGTCTGTCTACGTGCCAATCGTTGCCTTGACGACACGAAAACCGCCAAGGATACCACCCAAAGATCATCCTTGGAGAAGATGGGATTCTTGAAAAAAATTTCGCCGAGCACATAAAACAGGAACACATTAATTCAGACTACAACAGATGTCATTTCAGCTTTGGTCTGACAGTGTCGTTATAAGGAGTGTTATACCAAAGCGAAAATGACATAGGTAGGACAAATTGATAGGATTCAACACATTCAAATGAAAAACACACCACAGACAACCATAGCGGGCTACAGGGGAAACCCAGCACAAGCTCTCCTTGATGCTGAAGGTATAAGGATAGCTCCACCAGAATTGGCGAAAGTTTTCTCGATTGAAGGCGATGATGATGTCTATGATAGGCAATTCGGCTTCCACGGATTTTCTTGGACTGACATTGATAAATGGATTGATAAACACCCAGAATATCCTTTGATCGTCAAACTATATCGACAAGCACGGGAGGAGTATTTTGAAAAGATAAACAAGAGATTAGCTAAAAATTCATAAGATCTCTTTGAATATTCTTGAAAATATGAATTTTCGGTATACAATACAGTTACGATAGAAATAATAGATAGCCCGAACAAAAGCTTTGAAGACGTCAAAGAAGATGACTTCAAGCTAGACCGTTACGCCTGCTATCTTGTAGCCCAAAACGGCGATCCCACGAAAGCAGAGATTGCCACGGCTCAGACCTACTTTGCAATTCAAACCAGGCGTCAAGAGGTATTCGATAAATTCACGGATGCGAGGTTAAAAAGGAAGTTAAGTCTTTGGAAAAACAAGCAAAAAAAGCGCTATATTCCGGAAAGACGAAAACTTGAAAGGGGGGAAAGAGCTAAAAGAATTTTTGGTAGCCCTACGGGGAATCGAACCCCGATTGCAGCCTTGAAAAGGCCGCGTCCTAACCGTTAGACGATAGGGCCGCTAACTGTCAAATACTACTATTTTTTTGAGTTTTTAGCAAAAAATGCTAATGTTTACTGGTCGACACATGGAGAGGTGGCAGAGTGGTCGAATGCACCACTTTCGAAAAGTGGCAAGGGCGTAAGCTCTTCGGGAGTTCGAATCTCCCCCTCTCCGCAGCGAATGAACGAAGTGAATGAGCGGAGGAGAGAGAAATGTGCTTGAGCACATTTCGGGGGAGATTCGAAAAGGTTCTCCCATATTTTCGAGAAGCGAGCGTAGCTAGATTTGAGAAAATGGGAAACCTGTACTGAAGCTGTAAGCTTCGAATCTCCCCCTCTCCGCAGCGAATGAACGAAGTTCAAAACTATTTCGAGCAAAATCCAAATGATTAAAAATACTAATGCGGGCGGGATTTTGGACGGATTCAAAATCTTTCTCGCCGGCACAAAATTTTTGACTTAAAGGCTTAAATTTCATATACTAATAATACCAGGTGAAAAAAGTTATTGCAAATAAAGTATAGTATAGTTTTACTACATATGCAAAAGGATTTACCAAACATAGCAAAAAACATTAAAAAATATCTTGAGAAATTGGGAATTTCTCAAGATAAACTCTCAAAACTTGCGAGTGTCACTTTGCATACTTTGACCAAAATTGAAATCGGAGCTACCCCCGACCCTAGAATTGAAACACTAAAAAAAATTGCTAAAGGGTTGAATGTAAGCGTCGATGATTTAATTAAATAATTTATGGAGAAATTTTCACACGAAAATAAAATAGAAAAGAAAGAAAAGCCAGATGTCTTGTACCTTGCGGCACAAACCCCTAACATTTCAGAACTTGTTCCGCAAAAAGGAAATTATCGTGATGAGAATGAGGGTGCTGTGATTTTTTCTACCCCTGACAAATCTCTTGCCTCGGCATTTTTAGTGGAAGGACACGGTGATCATTGGATGAAAATAGGATTTTATGGAGATATACCAGTTGTTGTTATCAAATCGGACAAAGAAGAATTTATCAAAAAAGACAAGGGCGGTTCTATGTATACGGTTTCAAGTGACACATTTGATTTTGACCCTAACAAAGGAATGGGAGAAAGGGAGTGGGTCAGTAAAGTACCAGTAAAACCGCTTTCTGAAAAACATTTTGAGTCCGCATTAGACGCAATGATTGAAAACGGGGTTCAAGTTTATTTCGTAGATGAAAATACTTTTGAAACAACAAACAATTCAAGTAATCATGGCTATAGTATTCTCATTGGACTCACTTCTGAAAATGAAAAAAGAGGACAGAATATTCGCAACTTAAAAGAATTGAACTGGGATAAGGAGTCCTTTGAAGACGCTAGAGCAAGAGATTTATCAAAAAGAGATTTTTTAGATACTCCCATTGGCACCATAAAGATGATGGACTTTGATACTGAAACAATATGGCCAAAAAAGGAAAAATTGCCACAAGATTTTAACCCAGAAGAAGTTTTAGAGGAAAGTAAAAACCCTGGGCTTGGGATCAGAGAATTGCACGAGCAGGGAATAACCGGTCAAGGAGTTGTCGTCGCAATTATTGATCAAAGATTAGATATAAATCATCCAGAATATAAAGATTCAGTTTCTGATTATAACGAATATGGCAAGACCGAAAAAGAAGCAATAAGTATGCACGGCCCAGCCGTAGCAAGTTTACTTGTTGGAAAAGATTGCGGTGTGGCTCCTGGGGCAAAATTAGTTTATAAAGCCGTTCCAGCTGGTAGAAGTTTTCATTTAAAGGCAAAGGCGTTAAGTGATATTGTTGAGAAAAATAAAACTTTATCCGCAAACGAGAAAGTCAAAATTGTCAGTTGCTCAATCGGTTATATGGAGGAAAAACCAGAACCAGGTCTTAACGAATGGATTGAAGCGTTAAAATTTGCTAAAGAGGCCGGGGTTTTTGTCGTGGATGTAGGCGGTAATCAGATTGATATTTCATTTGGTGGCGGCGGAAGCCCTGGAGACAAAGACGATTTTGAAAATTATTTTCCTTGGTTGTATCAAAATAACGGAGACGAAGAACTAGATAAACTTGTCGCCGAAGGAAATATCGATGAGATATTAAAAAAACTGAGAGAAACCAGAAAAGACGAGTTATCAAGTATTTCCGATTTAGATCTGCGAAAAAAGATTGAAGCTCATTTAGAAAAATTGAGAAGTGAAATAATTGTTCCGTCTGATTATCGCACTATGGCATCTTCGTGGAGCAAAGAGGGTCAATATATGTACAATGGAAAAGGTGGAATTAGTTGGTCTGTCCCTTATCTCGCTGGACTTTTTGCTTTGGCTTTACAAGTAAATCCAAACCTTCAAAGAGAGGAAATAGCAGAAATTATAAAAGATAGTGCGGTTGTAAATAAGAAAGGGTTGAGAATTGTAAATCCAAAAGGTATTATTGATTTGGCAAGAGAAAGAATTAAAAGTTAGTTGTCGGCGAGAAAGATTTTGAATCCGTCCAAAATCCCGCCCGCATTCACGGCGACCGAGGCGCTTCCTCTCGGCGTTCTGTGGTTGCTTGAAACTCTGTGGCTTCGACAGAGAACAGTGGTAACTCTTAAAAGCGGATTGTGCTAAGCACAAACAAATCTGTATGTGCTTGCCCCACCCGCCCTGTGCGCGCACAAATCTCCACCGTTTTTAGGAGATGTTATAAAACGGCGGGGATTGCTCTCTTCAGAAAATATCATCAGGTTCTTTTGCCGCCAAATCATTTATTTCGCCTTGCAATTTTTTGTATTCCTCTTGAGCTTCTACTTTGGAAATAGTTTGTTCCCATTGTGCGTGCAGTATCCCTTCGATAAAAGGACTTCTGCTTGCCAATCGGTTCTGATGGATTCTTTCCAAAGTCAGAAGTTTTTTAGTCCATTCATCCAGCTTGGGTAAATCATTTTTTAAAAGGTACTCTAGTTTACTTGCAAGAAAAGTAAAATTTACAGGCACAACTGGTTGACCATTTATATATAAATCTTCAAGACGAGTTAGTGTATGGTTACTCGACATTATATTGAAATTCAATCTATCCATACTCATTCGATACGAAAAAACTTTGTTGGATAAATTTAAACTTCCCAATTCTGTCTCAAAACCCTCTGGAATAGTAAATACATTTAAACGATTACTGGTCGTATGGCTGTTCTTAAGCGAAGTTATTGTATCTTTGATAATGGTTTCGAGAACACCGAATTCGTGGAGGTGTTTCATCAATATCCTGTCCAATTTAACGAGAGTATTTTTATGCTGAACAAAACGCTCGCGGCGTTTTGTTATCCAATATGCAATGAGTCCAAAAATGAAAGCAAAAAATGCGCCCGCGAATGCTCCCCAAAAACTTGAGAAGTCGGTCGAATGATTAAAGAAATAATGATAATAATGAAAGCCAATACATTATCGCGCGGTTATTTCAGAAATGTCGTAAGACCATAGAAACTGACCATTTACTCTGGGCATGTTGTTTAGAGATACAGACCCACCATTTGTTACATAACCGCCGTCATTGTTTATTGCTCTAGTCTGGCCGGCCGGAACATCTACATAAATATCAACGTTATTGTCCTCTCCAATAACTGAACATTCAGGAGTTATAGATGATCCGGGGCAATCATAAGCCTTAACAACCATTGTCATTCCAGTTAATTCATGGCTGGAATTATTTTTGATCGCAGGAGCAGATAGATAATAATAATTACTAATACTTCCAGTCCTCAATGTTAGTCCGGTTAACTCAATTTGATCTTTATTAATGAGGGTTTTTCTTACTTCTTGCTCGTGCTGTGAAGAGAATATAAAGTATGCGATTGCCAGAATGATTAAAATACCAATTCCAATTGCAAATTTACCAAATGCGGGAAATTTTAGCCCTAAAAATATCAGTATTCCAATTGCGATAATCCAGGCCATAATTATTTTTCTACTTCCATTAATTCACCAATGTGTTTTAGTATTTCATTACAGTCACCAAATTCCTTTTCTGTTATTCCAGTTTTACTAAATAAATTTTTTTTGAAATTCGTAAAATCTTCGCTATGTATCTTTGCCATTCTCTCTTTTACAGAGAGTCCTTTCATGTCACGATATTGAATTAATTTACCGCCTGAAGAATAAGTATCAATTTCAAAAAGACCGATGGAGTCATCTTTAATAGCTTCCTGAGTTTTAATAATACCACTGATAATTCTTGTTTGGTTTTTAAACAAAAAATCTCTATATTCTGCTCTTGAAACAATTTCTGAATTTTTAGATAAAATAAAAAACAGTTGTGCGTAACCCACATCACCGCTCATCTCCATTTTCTGCCACGAGATTTCTTTCTTCAAGCTCTCAAAATTGTCTCTCGCAATCTCATTTTCTAAAATAACTCCATCTTTTACCATGTAGTGATCAGGAGGTGGTTCAATGAGATCTGTAAGCCTGAAATGTATTTCAGTAGGATTCGGAAATGTAGATATTTTGTATTCATAAATGCGTTTAAAACTATCAACACCTTGCATTGAAAAAGTAGATTCAAATTTCTTCAATTCAGGGAAGACTCTTGTGACCATTTTAGAGAACCCATCATCTTTAGAAATTTGGTTCTTTTCTTGATCGATTTTCCAACCTGTATTACTTTTCCTCCAATTAAAAAATGACATGACCTTGAATTAATTAATGAAATAATTTAATGACTTTTTATAAATCCTCGCAAACTCTGCTAATTCTACCGCGTCAACTCCTCGCTCGCCCCGCTCTATCTTGGAAACATACGCTTGAGGTTTCTTCAATAGTTTTCCTGCCTGTACCTGCGTCAAACCTACCTCTTGGCGAGCGGAACGAAGTTTTGCGGTAAGTTTTTGATATTTTGCTTGGTATTTCTTCGACATATAGATATTAACATAATATAGTCCGTAATAGAATATACCATTTTAGATTATTGTGATAAACTGTATTTATGCTGACGGCGAAGCAAAACCAAAAATTTCCTTTCCATTTCTTTTTCCGCTTCGCGGCGGAGGTGTGTATTGAACGAAGTTCGGACTTTTACTTGTTGACTTTGTATACCCCCTAGGGGGTATACTTGTATTTATGAAACAAGACATCAAAAAACGCGCCGTCAAACGGCTCAAAATAATCGAGGGACAGATACGAGGACTTCAGTCTATGATCGAGGATGAGAAATATTGTATAGATATCATCACTCAAGCATCAGCGATAAAACAGGCACTATCAGGCGTTGAGGATCTCATTTTGGAAAATCACCTCTCAACTCATGTCATTCACCAAATAAAACATGGTGAGGAAAAGAAAGCGGTCATAGAAATACTCAAAGTTTATAAAACCAAGAGCAAATAACATATGACGATTTCAAAAACATACAAAATCAAGGGTATGCATTGCGCTTCCTGCGCCGGTATTATAGAGAAGACTTTTAGAAAAACAGATGGTGTCTCATCAGCCGATGTTAATTATGGAACCGAGGCGGTAAAAGTCTCTTTTGATGAAGCAAAGACAAGCGCGCAAAATCTTTCTCAAAAAATAGAAAAGCTTGGATATTCTCTCGATATATCATCAGCTGAAGAGATGAATATGTCACCCGAAGAGCATGCTAGTCATCTTGGACTTAATCAATCAAAAAAAGAAAAGCTTGCGGAAATTAGAGACATGCGGTCAAAGGTTATTTCAGCTATACCACTAGCGATTGTCAGTATATTCGTGATGGCTTGGGATATTCTCGCACAATATAAAGCTGTTCCGGAGATGAGTTATACGATCAGTGAATTTTTCCATCATCTTCTTCCAGTCTTTGCGACTTACACGCTCTTTGTTGTTGGAAAACCCTATCTACTCGGTTTCTATCGTTTTTTGCGCTACGGAAAGGCAAACATGGATACATTGATCGGTATTGGTACCGTAGCCGCATTCCTCTATAGTTTTACGCTTGGCGCATTCGAGAATGTTCTCCGGCCATTCATCAATGTCGATGCAACATACTATGATGTCGTTATCGTAGTGATTACATTCATCGCTCTGGGAAAATATCTCGAAGCTCGTTCAAAGATAAAGACTGGTGACGCAATTGAAAAGCTCCTTAATCTTCAAGCAAAGACAGCTCTTGTTATCCGAGATGGTAAAGAAGTTGAAATTCCAGTGAGTGACGTAAAACATGGCGACTCAATTATTGTGAAGCCGGGGGCAAAGATTCCTGTTGACGGCGTGGTTACTGAAGGTTCTTCTTTCATTGATGAATCTATGGTTACTGGCGAGCCGATGCCTGCCCAAAAGAAGATCGGCGATAGTGTTGTTGCAGGAACAATGAACACGAGCGGGTCATTCACATTCAAAGCTACCAAAGTCGGTTCTGAAACATTGCTTGCGCAGATCATAAAAATGGTTGAAGAAGCTCAAGGAAGCAAGGCGCCGATACAAGCGTTGGCTGATAAGATTTCGAGCGTCTTTGTACCGATCACGCTCGTTACAGCATTCGTAACTCTTGGGGTATGGCTACTTATTGGTACTAATGCACTCGGCTTTTCACAGGCACTTTCATTTGGGCTCGTATCATTCGTCGGGGTTCTTGTTATCGCATGTCCATGTGCCCTTGGTCTCGCTACCCCCACAGCAATCATTGTTGGTGTCGGTAAGGGTGCTAAAGAAGGGATTCTAATCAAAGATGCGGCGACTTTGGAAAAGCTCCACAAGGTAGATACTGTCGTGGTAGACAAGACTGGAACAATCACTATCGGTAGACCAACTCTCGTTGATATTAAAAACCTGTCAGACCTCAGAGATGATGAGCTGATCAGTATCTTAGCCTCGCTTGAGAAGAAATCAGAGCACCCGATAGCGCATGCGATTGTAGATTATGCCGAGAGTAAGAATATATCAATAGTGGATGTCTCAGATTTTGAAGGGATTCAAGGAAAAGGCCTGGAAGGGTCAATCAAAGGCAATGAGTATTTTGTCGGCAACGTAAAACTCATTAAAGATCTTGCTGTGGCGTTCGATGCGTCTAAGGTCGAACAATTCACTGCGCAAGGAAAAACCCCGGTAATTTTGGCTACAAAAGAAAAAGTCCTTGGATTCGTAATGGTTGCAGATGAAATAAAAATAGAATCAAAACAAGCTATTGCAGATCTTCATAAGCTCGGGATACAAGTAGTTATGCTCACGGGCGATGATGAGAAAGCGGCAAAGTATATCGCCTCGCTAGTTGGTATTCCTGATGTTGTAGCCCATGTGTTGCCACAAGATAAACTGGCAAAAATAAAAGAATTACAGACACATGGAAGGATCGTAGCCATGGCGGGAGATGGTGTAAATGATGCGCCTGCTCTCGCCCAAGCTGATGTTGGTATCGCCATGGGTACTGGTACTGATGTGGCCATTGAGTCAGCGGGCATCACACTACTCGGTGGAGATATATCGAAACTGGTAAAGGCGATCAAGCTTTCAAAAATAACGATGCGAGGAATCAAGCAAAATCTTTTTTGGGCTTTCATCTACAACATTATCGGAATTCCACTTGCAGCGGGTTTGTTCTATCCGATCTTTGGTTGGCTATTGAATCCTGTATTTGCTGGATTAGCGATGGCGTTTTCAAGTGTGTCAGTAGTGTCAAACTCATTACGAATCAAAGTTAAAAGATTATAATGATATGAATACACAAAAATATACATTTCATGTACACGGTATGCACTGTAATGCATGTGTACTTATGACTGAAAGTGAGTTAGGCGATCTTCCATACATTACTCGTGTTAGATCCAATCTCAAGGATCATACTGTCGAAGTAGAAGGCAATTTTGGAAATAAGACGCCCGAACAAATTGCCATAGAACTTACTGTGCCATTGAAGCCGCACGGGTATACCGTTTCGATAGAGAAACTGCAACACGCTGTGAGGTGGAATGATTTTAAGATTGCCGTACCAATAGCATTAGGCTTCGCTGTTCTATTTGTCGCACTTCAAAAAATGGGACTCGTTAATCTGGCTAGTGCAGGCAACGTAACGTACGGTACTGCGTTCGTGATTGGTATCATTGCTTCACTCTCAACATGCATGGCTGTTGTTGGAGGACTCGTTCTTTCTATGTCCGCGACATTTGCTAAAGAGGGTGACAAAATACGCCCACAACTCATGTTCCACGGTGGTAGAATTGTCTCTTTCGTTATCCTCGGTGGAGTAATTGGTGGCATAGGTTCAGCATTTACTTTGAACACCACAGCGACGTTTGTACTCGGTCTGATTATTGCCATTGCCATGTTTATTCTCGGTATCAATCTTCTCGATACTTTTTCTTGGGCAAAAAAACTACAGCCATCAATGCCAAAGTTTATTGGGAAGTACGCTCACGGGGTGTCTAAGTTCAATCACACACTCACTCCGCTTCTTGTAGGTATCGCCACATTCTTCTTGCCATGCGGATTTACACAGTCAATGCAGCTTTACGCTCTCGGCACCGGGAGTTTCCTGACAGGTGGACTTACGATGCTTGCATTCGCGCTCGGCACGTTGCCAGTCCTTTCTCTTATCAGTTTTAGCTCATTCAGTATCCAGAAAAGCTCAAAGGCCGGAATCTTTTTCAAAACTGCAGGACTTATTGTGATAATGTTTGCACTGTTTAACCTTATTAATAGTTTGGTGGTGATCGGTCTTATACCACCAATATTTAATTTTTAGTACAATAATATCTATGAAAGCAACCCTAATATCAATAGTAGTCGCAGGAGTGATCATCGGCGGAGCTCTCATGCTCACAAATAATAATAGTGGAGAATCTGTGGCGAATGCAAATAATGTCAGTATCGTTGATGGAAAACAAATAATTGAGATTACAGCTCGTGGTGGTTATCAACCACGAAAGAGTGTAGCAAAAGCAGGTATTCCAACAATTATCAGATTTAAAACTAACGGTACTTTTGACTGTTCATCTTCAGTCAGAATTTCAAGTCTAGGCGTCTTTAAAAGTCTCCCTCAAACAGGATCGACTGATATAGATATTGGCAATGGAAAACTCGGAACACTTCAAGGATCCTGCGGAATGGGTATGTATCCGTTTGAAATCGATTTTCAGAGCTAGTCGTTTGCAAGAGTGATCTTTTTTATTCATATCGAGGTCTTCATGTTAGAGAGTTGGTATAATTATAGCAAAAAATAATTATATCTGAATCCTCTTGAAGAAGTAACTTCCTAGCCAGAGAAATACTGCTGTAAAAGCTGTGAGAACGATGATGTCTATAGTGACGCCATAGAAATGAATACCCGTCAGTACTGATCGTAGCGCGTCTACGCCATATGAGAGGGGATCGAGTTTGGCGACCAGAGCGAGCCCTGCCGGTAGACCTGCTAGAGGGAACAAGGCACCAGACAAAAAGAATAATGGCATGATGAGGAAGTTCATGATGAGTTGGAAGCCTTAAACGAACCCAGGGAAATAATCTGTCACTATATGACTGCTGGCTACACCGAGCTTACGAAGCGTTTCTCTACAGCCCGTAACCATCCCGTGTGGTCCTGAAATATAGAATGTCCGGTTACGGTAGTCGGCAACTACTTGGGCGATCATGGTAACATCGATCTGACCTCTGCGCCCAGTCCATGTCGAAGGGATATTCGCTCTGTCAGTCAATGTGTAAACTGTTTTGATTCCGAACTTTGCCTCTGCTTCTGTCCAAACATCCGTGTAAGCGATATCTCCGAGTGAATTGTTGGAATAGATGATGATGATGTCACGCTTCTCACCTCTATCGATCAGATATTTTATCATACTGCGAAATGGAGTGATACCGATACCTCCGGCGATAAAAACCAGTTTCTTGGTTTTGTCGCGTGGCAGGGTAAAGTTACCCGCGACACCGTGAGCCATGATCGTATCACTAGTTTTGAGCCGAACCATTTCATTTTTGAATGTGCTGGATCTGGAGAATAATCTTACTCCGATTTGCACATCAGACTCGGTCGGTGATGAAGCGATGGTGAAATACCGTCTATTGCCGCGATTATCGGGTTTTTGATGACCCAATGTCCATTCCATATACTGACCAGGTTTGAATCGGATAGAGTGATCTCCAGTAAATATGAATTCAAATATGCCCCCGGCGATCTCTGTCGAATTCTTGAGGGTCAATATATATTTGCGCATCGGACTCAAGAAGAATGATAGGATATTTCCCGCTATGAGTGCCAACTCAGGTGTCGAATATAGTGTTGCCACATGGAGCGATGGTGCGAATAATACCCCCGTGAATATCCCATAGATAACTCTGCGGACTCGTGTCGGTGGAGTCGTGAGCGGTTCCGTCAACATGATGAGCGCAAGGAATACCAATGGTGTGTTGATGGATATTCTCTGTAATGAAATACCGATCCCTAGAGATAAGTTGCTAGTTGCTAGGATCATCGCGATCGCTGATATGATGAAACTGACGACTAGGTCAAATCGATGGATCTTCCTAATGATCAAGAGACCGCCGACGAGTACGAATGGCAACATGTATAACGTACCGATCCACCATGTTGCCGACTGGCCGATAGTGAGAGCAGTGAGTGCCACGGCAAAAGCGGCAGGGTTGAATATGTGCTTTTTACTTATCGCCAATATGAATTTTCCTGCCATCGACCAGATCCCGGCCCAGATAAGAAAGGGAAGGATGGAGATGTATTCCTGAGATTGGGGAGGACTGATGATGAGTGCGAGGATGATGGCCGTTATGGCGAATGATTCCACATTTGCGTGAGTTTTGAAAATCAATGCAAATATCCTGTTTGTGATCCATGAGACGATCAGCAGAACCGCCGTAGAGTATATGAGTGCCAGTGGATTGAATGGCAATAATCCGAAAGCGCTGAAAGCTAATGCGACGATCTCCAATACGAAGAGAACATACAAAACCAATTTGTACATCGTTATCTTATTCAATATATTGTCGATGAATTTCATGTTAAATATACTATTATCTAAATGCGAGGCTGTGTGTGCTTTTCAAATCCACTCGTCATTGTAGCCATCCCTTTATTGTCTATCATGTATGCTTCGAATAACCGCGGTCTGCCATCATTCAACTTCTCGATAAATTCGATCCCTTTCCGTCCCATCGCGAATGCTGGAGTGGCGAATCGATCTGCTTCATAGATGTCTCGGCCGATGACTGATAAACTGACTATATCATCGAATTCCTGCTTTTTGTCATGAGGATTGTAAATATGTTGACCGCGGATATATGTTCCAGAAGTTGCGATGCCTCGGTCGGATAGATAGACGATCTTCACGTTTTCGCTTGTGTTCAATGGGTTGCGTATGCCGATCGCCCATTTATTTCCATCTGCGTTCTGTCCACCGACTTCTATATCTCCACCAGCATCGACGTAATAGTTCGTAAACCCTGCCTCATGGATCAGTCTTGCGGCATTGTTGATGGCCCAACCTTTCACTATGCCTGAAGGATCGAGTCTGCCATCACGATTCACGATATCAAAATAGCCGAGGGTTTCTCTCTTTGTCTGCTCGGCGAGTCGGAATATTTCGCGCATATCATGTGACGCGTCTTCGAGTTTGAGTTCTCTGCGGTTGATCTTCATAATCTCGCTTTTCTCCTTGTAAGTGCTGAAAGTCTCATCAACGTACGTAAAATACGCAAATGCCTTCTCGAGCGTCTCCGAAGCACTATTGCCAACGATCTCGATCGTTACTGGCATGCCCATGATGAGTCGTCTATCTTTCATATTTGTTAGGATGATTATCTAGCTATAGTGACTGAACGATCTATACGATATTAGTTCACTGCCATCGCAAGAGCTGTAGATAGGGAAGTCTTGAATGCGCT
>JANXZK010000018.1 GCA_025355565.1 bacterium | reverse complement strand
TACTTGATCTCAATTTTAACCCTGTCTTCCAGAGTCAGCTGATTAAATTCGCGCCTTTGCTTTTGAAGTTTCTTCTTTTTGATTTTTTGCATAACACTTATATCTTAATACAAGTGTTGCAATTGATTGTTGAACTCGGGTAACATGCTTTTGTAATTTTATTGATTTTGTGCGATAATTCGCATATGTCAATAATGGAGATACAACAGAAAATCAATCCTGTTCTCAAGTCATATGGTATTACCTATGCGGGTATTTTTGGCTCTGTTTCTCGTGGTGAGGAGCGTCCAGATAGCGATGTTGATATCCTAGTGAAGCTCGGCAAGCCGATGGGGATGTTTTCATATATGAAATTGATTGAGACTATTGAAGGTCTTTTGGGCCGTAAGGTTGACATGGTTACAGAGCAAAGCCTCAGCAAATTCGTTCGACCGTATGTAATGCCTGAATTAAAGACTATTTATGAAGGATGAAAAAATCTACATAGAACAAATGCTAGATTCAGTTTCGAAGATCGAAGCCTTTACGCTTGACATGAAGAAAGAAGATTTCATGAAAGACTCTAAAACTCAGAGTGCCGTCATTATTTTGGAATGGATTTGAATGTGATTTGGGATACTGTGGTTTTAGATGTGCCAGTTTTGAAGGTGGCACTCAAAAAATGTCATGAAGCGCAAAACTAGTAAGAGGCAGGCCAGGAAACCAGTCAGGAAATCTGCCAAAGAAGTCGTTCTTAGTTTTAAAGGCGCCCCGCCTATTGAAGGTGAGAAGTCATTTTATGTCTCGATCAATGAAGCTATTACTCGTGGCGATCATGTCGACGCACTCGAGGATATTGTCAAAGAATTTGAAGATTATAAATTATACATGCGTGATGTCTTCGTAAAGAATGAACCTGCCTATGAAAAGGTGTTCAAATTTCATGTAGAGTATTTACTGAAGAAACCAGTCTGGCGTGAATTCGAGATAAAAGGCTGTCAATCTTTGGAAGAATTAGCGGATGGTGTCATCGATTCGATGTGTTGGGACAATGATCATGCGCACGCTTTCTTCTTTCCAAAAGAAAAAGGGCGAGGCGATTTTATGGATTTTCATTCTCCATATAGCATAGATTCACGACATCTCGATAACGATCAGTACCCGACTTACCATTCGTGCAATATTCGGATTGCGGAAATTGATTATGCGAGGTTTCCAATGATCAATTTTATCTTTGATTTTGGTGACGGTCATCAGTTTATCCTCAAGTCTCTCGGTGTTCGTCCAGAGAAAAAGTCTGATTTTATGACATTTATGCCGAAAATGATAGATCAGCGCGGAGTTGGTCCAGAGCAGTATCCGAATTTTGTTGAGGATGGAGAGGTTTAGTGCCAATATTGCACTCTCAAGCCGTGTCTGTTGTTAGAGCAGTTCCAACTTGGTACCACAATCCGCACACAATATTTCTAGCGTCAATATTGTTTTTTATTTTGCGAGTGGGAGAATTGGGGCATGGTAGACAAGAAAAAGCATTTGGCTATATTCGAGGGTAAACAGATTCGCCGACATTGGGATGACAAGTCGGAGAAGTGGTATTTCTCTGTGGTTGACGTTGTCGGGGTGCTTTCCGACAGTATAGACCCGAGAAATTACTGGAAAGTTTTGAAGAATAGGCTCATGGACGAAGGAGGTAGTCAAACGGTTACAAATTGTAACCAGTTGAAATTGATAGCTGATGATGGAAAGATGCGCCTAACTGATGTTGCTGATACTGAGACTATGTTGCGTCTGGTTCAATCAATTCCATCCCCAAACGCCGAACCGTTTAAGCTTTGGTTAGCAAAAGTCGGTTACGAACGACTTGAAGAGACTGCTGATCCAGAGATCGCCATAAACCGCGCCTTGAAAACATATCTTGCAAAAGGTTATTCATTAGATTGGATCAATCAAAGGTTGAAAGCTATTGAGATTCGTAAAGCTCTTACAGACGAGTGGGAAAGAGGTGGCATGAAGGAAGGTGTGGAGTTCGCCATTCTCACGGACGAGATTTGTAGAGCTTGGACAGGTATGGCGACTCGAGAGTACAAGAATCT
>JANXZK010000024.1 GCA_025355565.1 bacterium | reverse complement strand
CATGAAGGAAGGTGTGGAGTTCGCCATTCTCACGGACGAGATTTGTAGAGCTTGGACAGGTATGGCGACTCGAGAGTACAAGAATCTAAAAGATCTCAAAAAGGAAAATCTGCGAGATAATATGACCAATCTTGAACTGGTAACCCCTCACAACTCTGAGTGACACATGTGGACAAATAGCAAGGCTAACAATCTGCCAGATTAATGCTATACTATCCATGATCAACGACTTTCTTTAAATAAATGACATCGACCTGAGTGATAAGAAGGTGTCGCGATCGGATTACGGAGTTTCCTTTGGTCAGGAGCCCGAGATCTTTGGTAAACACTAAGGAGTGCCCTCGATCGGCGGATCAAATAGTTTTTCAACTATTCCGCCGATTTTTTATCCATCAATGGTCGCGCTTTGGTCACCCCCTTCAAAAAACTCCTCCTGTGAATCGGGCTCACCCCATACTTTCTTATCGCAACATAATGCGCCTTCGTGCCATATCCCTTGTGAATATCAAATCCGTATTGTGGATATTCTATAGCCAACTTGACCAGTTTCCTATCTCGCAAGACTTTGGCGCATATCGAAGCTAGAGCGATAACCATCTTCTTTTCATCACCCTTGATGATAGTCTCTTGATCCGGATACTCGATGGGCGCCCTGAGTCCGCCATCCAGGAGCACTCTGCAGTCACGTATGAGAGTCTCGCGAGAGAAAATATCCAATATACCAGAGTTATCGTCAGATCTATGAATCGATACATTCGCGACGACACTATCCAAAGATTTCTTTAATGCGGATTTTATCGCGTAGGTCAGTCCACGACGTCGATCGTCAATGATCTTTTCGCTTTCAAATGTCACCTTAAAATCTATCAACCCTTTCTCTCTAGCATCTTGAATAATGGAAAACCAATACTCTCTCTTCTCATGATTCAATTGCTTAGACTCCCTCACACCTCGAAACATCTCACGTGCTTTCATCAGATTACTGACGGGGATGAGAAATGCGCCGACAGCTACTGGGCCAGCGAGCGGACCTCGACCCGCTTCATCGATACCGATCAGATACTTGTATTCTTTCTTTCTCATGATGTAACCATACTACCATTTGTTCGCTCACACGGAACGTGTAGGAGCGTAGCTCATGCAGGAGATCCCGTGCATTCATGCATTACATACTCTATACTACCAGCATGTCCATTCCCTTCACTCACCTCCACACCCACTCACACTATTCCCTTCTGACCGCCCTGCCAAAGATCGATGACCTGGTCGGACAAGCCAAGAAAGACGGTATGACCGCGCTCGCATTGACAGACAATGGAAATCTGTACGGTGCTATCGAATTCTATAAAGCATGCAAGAAAGCGGAGATAAAACCGATCATCGGCGTGGATTTCTATGTCGCCGCCCGATCGAGGAAAGATGTCCAAGCCGGCATAGATAATCGTCGTTCTAGACTAGTGCTCCTCGCCATGAATGAGATCGGGTATAGAAATCTAGTACAACTAGTGACTATCTCTAACCTCGAAGGTTTTTATTACAAACCGCGTATAGATAAAGAACTCATAGAGAAATATAATGAAGGACTGATCGCCATCATTCCTTCATTTAGCGGTGAGATCGCCCAAGCATTAAAGGGCAGGAATCAAGACAGAGCCATAGAGTTCGCAAATTTCTACAAAAAAGTATTTGATTGTGGGAGTACTGCAGGAAGTTCTCCAGAAAGGGCTTTCGTACTGAGCGAAGGAGAACGAGCTGTGTCGCCAGCAGGCGACGCCAGCGTACCTTTCGGGGGAACTTCCTGCAGTACTCCACTATTTTCAAACAGACTATTCATAGAGATCACCAGGCACCCTGAGATCGATGGCCATGAGGCAAACATGAAAACACTGCTCGCATTTGCCCGCAGCCAGAATATTCCGATCATGGCCGCGCATGACGTCTATTACATGAATCCCGATGATAGATTTGCACGCGAGACATTGATACGCGTCAATTCGCATAGCGACCAAAGTGAGAAGATCTCAGATTCAGATGAGGATGATTTCTCATTTATCTCAACCGAGCGCGCCGATCAACTGTTCAGCGATCTACCAGAAGCATTGAAAAACACGGAAAAGATAGCAGCCGCGTGTAACCTAGAACTTAAACTCGGCAGTTGGGTCTTCCCTGCTCTCACCGTGGAAAGTGGCCGCAATCCAGACGACGAACTCCGCCACATCGTCTATGAAGGTTTCGCCAAGCGAAATGTCGAAAAAACCCCCGATATGGAAAAGCGCGCAGAATACGAATTGACCGTGATCAAGAACAAAGGTTATTCACCATATTTCCTCGTGGTGGCAGACATGCTTCGATTCGCTCGCGAGAACAAGATACTATCAAATATCCGCGGGTCCGTTTCAGGATCTCTAGTGACATTCCTGGCTGGCATCACGAATATCGATCCGATCGCTTATGAGATCCCGTTCGAACGCTTCTTGAATCCTGACCGACCATCAGCACCCGATATCGATATGGACTATGCCGACAACCGTCGAGACGATGTCATCGATTACGTCCGCCAGAAATATGGTGCTGACAAAGTCGCCCAAATAGGGACATTCGGGACGATGATGGCGCGTGGAGCGGTTCGTGACGTCGCGCGCGCGATGGGTTTCCCATATGACGTTGGTGACCGTATCTCCAAACTCATCCCGATGGGTTCTCAAGGTTTTCCGATGACCATCGACAAAGCCTTGGAGGATGTCTCGGAGCTTCGCACAGCTTATAACCAAGAAGAGGACACTCGACGCATCATCGATATGGCAAAGAAGATCGAAGGTTGCGCGCGACATATCGGCGTCCATGCCGCTGGCGTGGTCATATCACCGACAGCACTCACCGACTACACTCCATTACAATTCGATCCGAAAGGAGAAGGCAAAGTCATCACGCAATACGATATGTATTCGATCGAAGAAGCAGGTCTCCTCAAGTTCGACTTTCTCGGACTCAAAAACTTGACGATCATCGCTGACGCGATAGACAGGATCGAAAAGATCGATGGAGTAAAGCTCGACGTCGATACGATACCAGTCGATGACAAAAAGACATTTCTAATGCTGGCGCGTGGAGAGACTTCAGATTTATTCCAATTGAATGGCGACGGTATGACTAGATTCCTGAAAGAATTGAAGCCATCTACTATCCACGACATTAACGCCATGGTTGCCCTATATCGTCCCGGTCCAATAGATTTCATTCCTGATTATATTGCACGTAAACATGACCCGTCACTCATCAAATATCTCGACCCTGCGCTGGAACGAATATTAAAGAAGACTTACGGTGTTCTAGTCTATCAGGATGACCTCCTCATCATGGCACACGATCTAGCTGGCTATAGCTGGATCGAGGTGGACAAATTCCGTAAAGCGGTCGGAAAAAAGATCCCTGAAGAGATGGCAAAACAGAAGGAGAAATTCATCGAAGGCTGCATCCAAAATAGCAAATGGTCAGAAAAGAAAGCCAAAGAGATATGGAAATGGATCGAGCCTTTTGCCGCGTATGGTTTCAATAAAGCTCACTCCGTATCGTACGGCCGTATCGCATATATCACCGCATATCTGAAAGCGCACTTCCCTGAAATATACCTCTCGGCAGTTCTCACTTCCGAACAAGGTGAGACTGAGAAGGTGGCGGAGACGATCGACGAATGTAAACGTATGGGTATCCCCGTTCTTCCTCCCGATGTCAATGAGAGCTTCAGTCAGTTTACGGTGATTAAGACACAAACCCTTTCTAGAAAACTACCTCTTGATTCTTCTAGTCTCCATACCTACCGCATCCGCTTCGGACTGGTAACGATCAAAAATTTTGGTCAAGGCATATCGACCGCCATCATCGATGAACGCAAACGTGGAGGCAAATTCAGATCCTTGGCGGAATTTCTCGATCGTGTCAAGGATAAAAATTTGAACAAGAAATCACTAGAATCGTTGGTAAAAGCTGGAGCCATGGATTGTTTTGGTGTAGATCGAGGCGTTCTGCTCGCCAACATGGATCTCATGTTGAGCTATAACAAAGAAAGTTCCAATACCAACAAGGATCAGAACTCACTATTTGGCATGATGACAGACCCATCTTCTGTACCGACTCTCAAACTGGATCCTGCACCTAACGCTGAGATGAAAGATAGACTAACATGGGAAAAAGAGCTACTCGGCCTCTATGTCTCTGGTCATCCATTGGAAAGATATCGCGAAATCATAACCAAGAAAGATGTTGATATCAAGCGTTCATTGGAGAAATTGAAAGATGGAGAATCAGTCGTGTTGGCGGTGATCGTAAATGATGTACGGCTAATACAAACGAAAAAAAATGAGACGATGGCCTTCATCACTATCTCGGACTTTTCCGGCTCTGCCGAGGCGGTCGTTTTCCCGAGGACTTATGCAGAGTCGCGTGCTTTGATCGACACTGATAAATGTCTGGCAGTGAAAGCTGTAGTAAATAGTAGAAATGGTGAAAAGGGATTCGTGATAGACAGGGTGAAGGGCCTCTAAAAAGTGAAATGTACGACGTAGAGTGCGCATTCCCCAGGGAACTCGGAATCATTTGAGGCTCATTATGTATGGGACAGGAGCTAGATTCCATTGGCAAAACCAAGCTATTATTGCTATCATTTGCACATGAACAACCCATCAGAAAATCTCGCCGCAAAGCGCCACACTCTGGCGCACCTTTTAGCCGCAGCAGTGTTAGACCTATATCCGGAAGCAAAACCAACTATAGGTCCAGCCATAGACAATGGCTTTTATTACGATTTCGAATTTCCAGCCGAAAACCGACCGAAGGATGAGGATTTGAAAAATATCGAGAAAAAGATGCGCAAATTATTGCTCTCATGGAAGATGATCACAGGCGAGAAGGTTACGGAATCAGAGTCAAAGGATCTATTCAGTAAGAATGCCTACAAACTCGAACTCATAGATGAGATCGTCTCAAAGAAAGAACCAGTGACTCTCTACACCGCTGGACCAGATGACAAGATCCCCAAACCATACACATTAAATCCTGTTCCCTACTTCACCGACCTATGTCGTGGTGGACACTCTGAGAATCCATCAAAAGAGATCCCTGCTGACTCATTCAAACTGGTTCGTATAGCCGGAGCATATTGGCGCGGCGACGAAAAGAATATCCAACTGACGCGTATATATGGATTGGCTTTCGATTCAAAGAAAGAGCTCGACGAATACGAAATGATGATGAAGGAGGCTGAAAAGAGAGACCACAGAAAAATAGGAAAGGAAATGGATATATTTGAATTCGATAACGATGTCGGCCCAGGTCTAGCATTGTGGTTGCCAAATGGCGGCGCCATGGTAGAAGAACTCGAAAAGCTTGCCAAAGAAACCGAATTCATCGGCGGATATCAGAGAGTAAAAACTCCGCATATTGCCAAAGATTCCATATACCTGCGGAGCGGTCACCTACCATACTATGAGGACTCTATGTTCCCTCCTATGGAATACGAGGGTGGCAAATATTACCTGAAGTCGATGAATTGCCCGCACCATCACAAGATATTCGCATCGAGACCAAAGAGCTATCGAGACTTGCCGCTTCGTCTGGCAGAATACGGAACATGTTACCGCCATGAAAAGTCAGGCGAGCTTTTCGGCATCATGAGAGTTCGCGCTATGAATATGAATGATGCGCATATCTATTGTACCGAGGAACAGTTTGCCAGTGAATTCCGCGCGGTAAATGAGATGTATCTCAAATATTTCAAGATATTCGGTGTCGGCAAATACATCATGCGTTTCTCTACTCACGATCCGAAAAAACTCGGTCAAAAATATGTAGATGAGCCCGAGCTATGGAAGAAAACTGAGGATATGGTCCGTAAAGTTCTCATCGATTCCAAGATCCCATATGTCGAAGTTGCCAACGAAGCCGCATTCTATGGTCCAAAGATCGATGTACAAGTCTGGAGCGCCATCGGCCGGGAATTTACTCTCGCCACGAACCAAGTCGACTTTGCGGTTCCAAAGAGATTTGGACTAGAATACATCGATAACGATGGCAAACTAAAGACTCCTCTCTGCATCCACCGTGCACCACTCGGTACACATGAAAGGTTTATCGGCTTCCTGATCGAACACTACGGCGGCAATTTCCCTCTCTGGCTGGCTCCGATCCAGGTCAAGGTTATCCCTATCGGTGACGCGCACATCGCTACAGCTACGAAAGTACACGAGTCTTTGCGTAACGCCATGATCCGTTCCGAGATCGATCTATCAGGAAATGGTTTTGGCAAGAAAGTACGAAATGCCAAAAATGCTCGTATTCCTTACTTCATCATTATCGGTGACAAAGACATGGAAGCCAACAAAGTCACTCTAGAGAGTCGTGATCATGGCCAGATCGGACAAATGAGTGCGGAGGAAGCGCAAGCAAAGTTTGTGACGGAAATTAGAGAGAGAAACTAAGAACTAATTTCTGCTTTACCACCTTCTGGCAAATTGTGACCTGTAATAAACCATGTTTTCGGTGTTTCTATTTTGTTACCTTTTTCATCAATGATCGGCGTTTCCAGCGTTCTTCGGTTTTTCTCAGAAAGCTCATAGAATTCTCTCGTACTAACGAAACCTTTGAATGTTATGAATCGTTGAGGAATTGAGAGGTCTTCCGAGATAGTATCAAAACTTATATCTGGGTTTCCCAATATTTTAGACATTTTTTCGGATAACTTTGTATACAACATGATATGATTGATCCTTCCTTCACCATAAAAGGCCTCTTTACTCACCGCATCTATCAATACAAAGAAAGCTCGGAGCGCACGTTGTTCAATAGTACCTGGCTTATTGTAGATATAAATGTGATCCTCATCAAAAGGAACACCGAATGATTCGCAAACATCCCTGCGTATATCTTCAAATTCTTTCACTTCTGCCTGTGCATTCAAGACGTGTTTCTCATGCAATTCTTTATGCATCAGGGCATCTGGTTCAACAGCACGAACCCGCATTTCCAAATCATTGATAATCCTCAAGATGTCCTCATGATAATGGCTCGACTCATTTTGCTCTGGCTTCTCGATAGAAAATTCTTTTGACATAGTTAAATGTTACCACGAGCGACTCTGATCAGCAACACAAAAACCTCCAGAGATGGAGGTTTTTGTCGTCTTTCGACCGCGTGGCGAATTCGGTTTGAATTCACATAAACATTTTATTTTGGAGCCCGCGCCCGTCTTACCACTGCCCGCCATCAATGAAGCGATGACGGACAAGATCTATCAGATCTTTTGTTTGTTAAGCAAGAGATACATAACCGTCACGAAGAGGACCAAGATAATGAGTATCGCTACCCAACCCCACGGAACATTTGACAGTGAGAAGATCGAAGCAGCCGTCTGGTTTGAGTTATCCGTTTGTACAACAGGAACCTGAACGACTTTTACCGGAGCTTTGTAAGCGTAGCTCTTCGTTGCGCCGGCGACCGTTAGAGAGTTACTACATGCGCGAGTTCCAGTTCTACCGTCAGCTGAAGTTACTGTGACGATAGCATTCTTTGCGCCAGGATAATCATAGAACTTGGTTACAGATGATTGCGAACCAGTGAGATTTTCAGAACCACTCCAAGTATATGAGTATGGAGCCATACCGCCAGTGACTTCTACAGACCATGTGACTGGCTGATTGACACGAGCATTCATTGGATCAACGTAACAACCGATGTTTAGATTGTATGAAGGCTGTTGAATGATCGGTTGCTGGATTATAGGTTGCTGATAGACGATCTGTGGACCGGAGACATACGTAGTACAGCTCTGTGTCACAGACTGACCATTTGAATAGACCGTTACATAGGCATTCTTCGAACCGGCATTATTGTAATTGAAGTTGATCGATTGACCATTTCCATACAATCCATCTGTTCCTGACCAGCTATATGAGTAGCCTCCATTGCCTCCGGAAGCGTAAGCTGTCCAGGTTACAGAATTGTTGTAACCGTTGTTGTAGTTATTATAGCCGTTATTATACCCGTTGTTGTAGCTATTATTGTAATTGTTGTAGCCGCCGTTGTAACTGTTGTTTGCGGTACAAGAAACAGTTAGCGGTGCGATATAAACCGGCTGGATCACAGGTTGCTGGATATATACTGGCTGTGGCTGGACGTAGACTGGCTGTTGGATCACAGGTTGCTGTATATAAATAGGTTGCTGTTGCACGTAAACTGGCTGTTGGATCACAGGCTGTGGTATATATACAGGTTGCTGGATGATCGGACGTTGCACGATAGGTTGAGAGACGTACACTGGCCTCTGTTGTATATAGGTCGGCTGATGAGGAGCTTCATATCCGCATTCATTATAGCCACCATGACCACACGCGTTGGTCGAAGCAGGCAGTGCGATCATCGTCAAAAAAGCGATGGCAAATACTGCGCTAGCGATCAAATACTTTGTCTTGTTTGTATAATTCATGGTGATAAACGGCTTTATTGAGCTATATTCTAGCTCTTACGGATAATAATTTTCGATACCCTGTATTGTATACCAATTCGCAGGAAAAGTCAATAGCACCGAGGGTCTTGTCCTTCAGATCAAAATTATTTCCCTGTCTGCACATCCCTTGCTGATTTCCTATATGAGCAATAATCACAGGTCATTGAAGGTTTTGGTGGCTTTGGAGACATAAGACATGCTCGTATATCGGTCAATGCCCGAGTCACCCAAGCATCATCGCCAGTGTATGGGATCACATCGATGTCAAATTCTAGCTTGCCGTCAAACGCCGCTCTATCAGTTTTGCCATTACAATACACGAAATATCCGATTTTCGAGATTCTAAAATCATTCTGCCGGAAGAGCCACTGATACACTTCCATCTGGCGTTTGTAAGTGATCTGCCATTCTTTATCTAGCGTGACTTTCTCTTCTTTACTAGTTGATTTGTAATCAACTATCGACAATTCCCCTGTTTTCGTATTTTGCCAGATATCATCGATCGCGCCAGTGACCAATAGATTGGCTCTCTTGTAGACATGACGAATACCTTTGAAGTTACTGCGCCATATATCGAGATCTTCATGCTCATAAGGAATAACATCTTTCAAGCCATATACTCCCATTAGAGGATGGGCGCGTTTCTTTGCACGATGTATGTCGAACTCTTTTTTCAATAAGAGATCAACGGCGGAGTTTAGAGCAAATGGAAATCCCGGCGGTCTACCGACTCCTAGTCTGCAATCCAGATAGAAGCACAATGGGCAGTTCATGTAGAGGTCGATCTTGGACCTGCTCACTTTGAATGGTTCGACGCTCTCCGGGTCGAACAGATTGCGATTGCGTCGAGAATTGTAATATTCAGACATAAATTATTCCCTATCATTTCACCTTGACTGTAACCTTGGTCATCTTTATATCGACGAGCGGTTTATCAGATCCATTCCTTTGTGCGCTGGCGATGGCGTCCACAACATCCAAGCCGGAAATGACCTTACCAAAAATGCTGTAGTTGTGTGGCAGAGCATTGTCAGCTTGCATGATGAAGAATTGGCTGCCGTTCGTATCCGGACCGGAGTTAGCCATGGCGACCGTGCCACGAACGTAACCTACCTTGTATGAAGGTGTCGATGAATTGAGCTCATCAGCGAACTTGTATCCTGGACCGCCCATACCGGTTCCTGTAGGATCGCCGCCTTGGACCATGAATCCTGGGATGACGCGGTGGAAGATGAGACCGTTGTAAAAGCTCTTGTTTGCAAGCGCCAGGAAATTCTCCACGGTCTTTGGCGCATCCACATCATAAGTTTCAAATACGATCGTTCCCTTTGTCGTCTCGAGTGTAACTGTATGCATAAAGTTTTTTGTTGGATTAGTGTTAGTAGTAACTGGTACAGATGTATTGCTCTCACTCGGTGTTGCACTCGTGGTTGTCGTCGAAGTGGCCGCTGGTGCCGTAGTGTCCGAAGCATCTGTCGTCGTAGCGGTCTGGGCGAGATCTGCCCCATACTGATTGAATACCGAGGTTGGTCTCGACGTTGTATACCAATGAATCGCCGCCAAAATGATAACCGCCACTACGATACCCCAAATCCATTTATATGTATTCATAACTGTTGGAATCCAATATATTAATTTAATAAGTTCAAAGATTATACAGTTCCTTGGCTTTGGAAACAACTAGAACCTTGGCTTCGTCGAGAGGCATCTTTAAGATCGCCCCAGCCGCGGCTTTGTGACCTCCGCCGCCGAGAGCTACCGCCAGCTTCGAAACATCGAACTTCTTTGAATCTCGGGTACGGATGCTGAGCTTCACTATATTTGGTTCTCTCTCAACCATCGAAATGCCGATATTCCAGCCGATGACTGATTTTAACTTGTTTGAGATGTCATATCCGTGTATCGAGTCTATCGGTATGTTCTTTTCCTTGATAGAAGCATTGGAGACTACAGCTATTGCCATCGAATCATTTAGGAACGTTTCAATGGAGCCGAGTGCCAGCGCTTCGAAATATATCGACTCTTTTATCTCGCTATTATCCATATCAAAGATGACCTTGGTAAAATCTGGCACGATCTTGACCAGTTCGCTCATCGCTTCGAATACTCTATGATCTGTCGGCGGATATTTGAGACCTCCCGTGTCGGTATATATACCCACGAATATATTTGCCGCGATCTCTCTCGTCAGCTTTACGTCCCACGATCTGAATAGTTGGAACAATATAAAAGCTGTCGCAGGTGAGGTCAGATCGATCAGATTCACTCGTCCATAACCAATGTTCGAAACATGATGATCGATGACGACGACAGCTAGACTCTCAGGAAATACTGGTGGTTTTATGCCAGAGATCATCTGGAGATTGGAACTGTCCAATGAAATGAATAAGTCGAACTCCTCGAGCAGTATCTCGCCAAAATTCTTTTGTACGATATCCCGCGCGCCCGGAAAATGCATGAAAGCCGCTGGTATATCTGAATCCCCTTTTATGATAGTCGCTTTCTTGCCGAGTTGTTCCAGAGCGAACTTCATAGCTAGCGCCGTACCGACGGAATCAGGATCTGGTGACGGATGACAGTGCAGCAAGATAGATTTCGCCTTTTTTATTTCCGCGAGGATGAGTGGTGACTTTTCTTTGATGATCGGTGAAATGTCAGAAATATTCATATGTCTTACTATAACATACGAAAGAACCGCGGCAACATGTGCGAGATCACGGACGATCGGACGATGGTGCATCCACGCTCAGCGTATTGCATTTCACTACAGATATACTATAGTTATTATCGATCATTAACTTACAAATCAAATGCAAAGAACATATATAAAGGACCTAAAAGAACACGTCGGCAAAGAGATCTCTATTTCTGGATGGGTTGACGTGAGACGCGATCATGGAAAGCTGATATTCATCGATTTTCGAGACATGTCCGGCAAGGTCCAGGCGGTCGCCTTGCCGAGCAACAGAGAAGCTCATGAAGTCGCAAACAAAGTGCGCTCAGAATGGGTCGTTACGGCAACTGGTATCGTGAACAAGAGACCGGAAAAGATGATCTCCAAGAACAAGGAAACTGGCGAGATCGAACCAAATGGAGACATCGAGATCGAACTGAAGAAGATCGAAGTGTTGAATGAAGCGCAGACTCCGCCATTCGATGTGAGGGGCGATGGTAGAGATATCAACGAAGAATCACGCCTCAAATATCGATACTTGGACTTGCGCCGTCCTCGAATGCAAGCCAATATCCGCAACCGAGACAAGATCATCTCATTCTTCCGCAACTACATGCATAATACTGGCTTCGTAGAAATCGAAACACCGATACTGATGAAAGGAACACCAGAAGGTTCCAGAGAGTATGTCGTACCTTCGAGATTGGAAAACGGCAAATTTTACGTGCTACCTCAATCACCTCAACAATTCAAGCAAATGTCTATGGTTGCCGGCTTTGAGAAATATTTCCAAATAGCACGCTGTTTCCGCGATGAAGACACCCGCGGAGATCGTCAACCAGAATTCACTCAACTAGACTATGAGATGTCATTCATCACCCAAGAGGAAATCCTCACGTTCACTGAAACGATGTTCATAGAGTTAGTAAAAACTTTGTATCCGAACAAGAAGATCACTAATACGCCATTCCCGCGATTAACTTATGCGGAATCAATGAAGCAATTTGGTTCAGATAAGCCGGATATGAGAAAAGACAAGAATGACAAAGATGAGCTGGCATTCGCCTGGATCGTCGACTTCCCTATGTTCGAGAAAGATGAGAACGGTAATATGCAGGCTGCACATCATCCATTTTGTTCGATCAAAGAAGAAGACATAGAGAAATTCATGGCCGGTAAGGACATCATGTCAGTCCGTGCAAATTCATACGACCTAGTATTGAATGGTTATGAATTGAGCTCAGGCAGCATACGCATACACAAGGCTGATATGCAGCAGAAAGTATTTGAATATCTCGGCATCTCTCCTGAAGAACAACAGAAGAAGTTTGGGCATATGCTCGAAGCATTCCGTTTCGGCACACCACCTCATGGCGGCTTTGCACCTGGTATAGACCGCACCGTTATGATCCTACAAAATGAGCCGAACATTCGTGAAGTCATCGCTTACGCCAAGACCGGTGAAGGTAAAGACTTGATGATGGGAGCACCTAGCGAGATTGGCGAGAGACAATTCAGAGAACTCGGCATAGAACTCCGAAAGAAGAAATGAAGTAACAAATCACCAGATCTCTGTGTACCAGAAACACTCTCCAGCTAGCACGGCTGTTTCGTAGGAATTTTTCTGCGTATTTATCTAAAAAACTACTTCTTGTTGTTCTTCCAAGCATTCTTCTTCGCCAGACGCTTCTTGGTCTTTCTCGAACGTGAAGTGCGATTTTTCTCTATACCTGTTGCTCTTTTTGCCATGGGCCAATCATAACATACTGTTCGGATTAAGGATAATCGAGAAAATATAGTATCATAGAACTATGATCGATACTGAAACATCGTACAACGTCGACTACAGCACTATGACCGATGAAGAACTTGCCCAAGAATGCAAGAAACTGGACGAGATCGCATTTCAAGAACTCACCCGTAGGTATATACGACCGATCATGAACTTTGTGCGCAGATATGCGCAGGTGGGAGATATTGCCGAAGATATGACCCAGGACACATTTTTCAAAGTTTGGAAGAATATCAAACAGCACAAGAAAGGCATGAGATTCAGGCCGTGGCTATACACGATCGCTCGAAACACGGCACTAGATCATATAAAGAAGAAGAAAGCCATGACGTTCTCAGATCTTGATGACGATGAAAATGATCTGCTATTTTCTGATACACTGGAAGACGGCCAACTGTTACAGGGAGACATATTCGACAACACAGCCAAGGCCGATATCTTGGCCAAGGCCGTCGGGCTTTTGCACCCTGACCATCAGACGGTGATCACCCTGCATTATCAAGAGGAGCTCACATTCGATGAGATAGCCAAGGTTATGAAAAGACCGATGAATACAGTGAAAAGCTGGCATCGCCGGGCACTCATAAATCTGCGTAAATCATTAAAGGACGACAAATCACTATGATGCACCAGGATACCAAAAGCCGTCGTATATCAACTAACATGAATCAGGATACCGAAGTCTGCAATAGAATATTGAAATCTGTAATATGCCGCGTCGAACAGTTCGAAGTCACTCGATCACATAGGAAATCAATAGCGTACAAGACCATTTCTATAGTGGCGGTTATCGCGCTCATACCTATCATATATTTCATATTGCAGAGCTCTTCTCAATCTGGCTTCAGGGAATATCTCTCACTTGTCTTCTCTGACGGTGCCTATATGATCCAAAATTGGAAAGAGTTTCTGCTATCAACAGCTTCTTCTTTGCCGATCGTTGGAGGTATAATGACCCTATTGGTCCTTTTCATATTGACAACCGCGATACAAAAAAATGTCGAGAATTCGATATATTCAGATAATGTAAGATTGAGATTATCAGCGGACAGTAAATAGAAAGCAATAATCTCTAATCACATGTCTTTCAAAGAATTCACACAATCAAAGAACTTTTCCAGAATCATCAGCACGATAGGCGCTCTGTTGGTAGCATTGATCATCTTTCAAGCTGGAATATTCGTAGGATACCGTGTCGCTGCATTTTCTATCAATTGGGACAACGCTCACAACGGCAATGCACGAGACCCACGATCGATATTCGCGCCTTTTGATAGGGACGCCGATGACATGAATCCACACGGAGCTATAGGTGAGATCATCTCAGTGCATCTACCATCAGTCATGATCAAAGGATCGAGCGGCAACGAATCGATCATCCTCATAAGCTCGACGACTTCTATCCGTAACATGCGCAACCAAGCTTCGACGAGCGACCTCAAGATAGGTGCTGACATCGTGACAGTAGGTACGCCTGACGAACAGGGTCAAGTACATGCCGCCCTCATTCGTATCATGCCTTTATCACCGGGACGTTGATTTAATAATTTATTTATCAAAATGAAAAAAATATCTGCTGTTTCCAAGGTTTGGAGGTCTGTAAAGGCACGCAAATTTACGATCATCGGTATCATCGTAGTCTGCGCATTCGGCGGTTATGAGATATATAGATCTGCGATCAGAGCAAACGCCGAGCCACAATACGTCCTCTCCTCTGTACGCACAGGATCTATCATCCAGACTGTTACAGGATCCGGCCAAGTCTCCGCCTCGAATCAAACAGATATTTTGAGCCAGGTCTCCGGAACTATCACGGGCATCAACGTCTCTGTCGGACAAACGGTTCATAGTGGCGGACTCATAGCGACTATCGACTCCAGGAACGCGGCTATCACTCTGCAAAATGCCAGACTTTCATATCAAAAACTGGTCGAACCAGCCAAAGCCACTGACATAACCAATTCGAGGAATTCTATCGACCAGACATACACTACTGCATACAATGCTGCGTCCAATATCTATCTCGACCTGCCAGATATCATCGCCGGGATGAAAGACCTATTATACGGGCAGACGGGCTTCATCTCCGACCAACGATCATCATACCTGAGCTCAACAGCGAGAACTTACCGCGAAACAGCCGGCATAGAATACGATGCCGCAGTAAACCTCTATCAGAAAAGCCTGGATGGATTCAAGGCAGCTAGTCGATCCAGCGCCACATCCACGATCGAAGAGATGCTCGCAAACACTTTCGCGACGATAAAGGCGATGTCCAAGGCCATAAGCGACACCCAGGTCGCCATTACTTTTATCACTACGACACAACCGGACTACTATCCAGCGGGTTCACCTGCCGCCTCCACTAATATCGTTACATGGGCAACAAAGACCAATAGCGATTTGAGCAGTCTCTCATCTGCACAAAACTCCATCGATACCAGCGAGAATGCGTATGCGACGCTCCTAGCCGGGACAGATAACCTAGACTTACAGCAAGCCAAACTCACTTTACAACAAGCACAGCAAACATACGACAATTATTTCGTTCGCGCACCATATGACGGCATCATTGGCCGCATTCCAGTCAATATATACGGCCAGGCTGGTGGCAGTACAGTCATAGCAACCATCGTCGGTAAGCAAAAGATCGCATCTATCTCTCTCAATGAAGTCGACGCGGCAAAAGTCCACGTCGGTCAACCAGTCAATATCACGTTCGACGCTATCGATGGACTGAACGCTACCGGGACAGTATCCGTAGTCGATCAGATCGGCACAGTCTCGAGCGGAGTAGTTTCATACGGTATAAAGATCGCTATCGATTCCGTCGATGACCGAGTAAAGCCTGGTATGAGTGTGAATACGAGCATCATCACTGCGCAAAAAGACAACGTGATCACTGTTCCTTCAGTAACCATAAAGACAACGAATGGCAAGAGCGTCGTTCAAGTGTTCGACCCGTCAACATTGACTGCGACTTCCAATTCGACCGGCTCGAGTTCGATGAGGACGCTCGGGCTCGGCAAACAGTTTGCATCGAGTACGAGACAATATAATGGTCAAAATCAAAACCGAACCATCACTATCTCATCTGCTACTCCACCCAAACAAGCGATCGTCACCATAGGACTTTCAGATGATACGAACACGGAGGTCATAAGCGGTCTAGATCGAGGACAGCTCGTAGTAACAAAGACTATCGCCGCTACAGGGACTCAAACGACGGCCGCACCTAGCATATTCAATACCCTAGGCGCTAGGGCGGGTGGTGGCGCAGGTGGAGTCCGTACAGGTGGTGGAATCCCAACAGGGAGATGATAAAAGGAGTTACTTAGATCGAGTACGACCGTAAAATATTACCGCCATGATCGAAGTAAAAAACATTACAAAAAAATATGTGAATGGCGATGTCGTCACACATGCGTTGCGCGGTGTCTCTTTTTCTATCGCAGATGGAGAATTCGTGGCGATCATGGGTCCATCCGGATCTGGAAAGTCGACACTGATGCATATTTTGGGAGCACTAGATACGCCGAGTTCTGGCGTATACAAGCTCGACGGTCACGATGTTTCGATGTTGTCGGACGACGAGCTAGCTGAGATCCGCAGGAATCGCATAGGATTCGTCTTCCAATCATTCAACCTACTTCCTCGTGCTACGGCACTACGCAATGTCATGTTGCCGCTCATATATGCAGAGGTTCCGGAACATGAGAGAGTAAAGAGGGCCACCACCTCTCTCTTGAGTGCCGGTATGACACAGGACAGGTTCACTCATCGATCAAACCAGCTTTCTGGCGGTCAGATACAGCGCGTGGCGATCGCGAGAGCGCTCGTCAACAACCCTTCACTCATTTTAGCTGACGAACCGACCGGAAACCTGGACACTGCCACAGGTGATATCGTCTTAGGGACATTCCAGAGATTGAACAAAGAGATGAATGGCACGATAGTCTTGATCACACACGAGAGAGATGTCGCCGAACACGCTGATCGTATCATCCATATAAGGGATGGTTTGATAGTCGAGGATGGTAAAGATCACAAAAAAAGAGTGATCCACAGATCATAAATCCAGATTCCCATGACCACCAAAGACATCATCCACGAAACAATATCATCTCTAGCGGCTAACAAAGTCCGCACGGCGCTCACCATGCTCGGTATCATCATCGGTATTGGCTCCGTCATCACTATGGTCTCTATCGGCCAGGGTGCACAGAGCTCCATCCAGTCTTCGATCCAATCTATCGGCTCGAACCTGATCATCGTTTCTCCTGGTGCACAGAGGAGTTTTGGATACGGTCCATCTGGCGGCAGAGGCGCGGCTAAGACTCTGACGATCGATGACGTCAATGCTATCTCTACAGAAGTCGCGAACATTGCCGCCATTTCACCAGAATTGAGCGGCCGATATCAGATCACTGCCAAAGGCACCAATTCCAATACTTCCGTAGCTGGTGTCGAGTCCGCATATACAACCGTGCACAATATCACGATCGGTGATGGCTCATTCGTGACCGACCAAGATGTCGCCAATCGTAGCAAAGTCGCCGTGATCGGACCGACTACTCGCGATGACCTATTTGGCGCAGATGTGAGCGCAATCGGACAGTCGATACGCATAAATGGTATGGGATTCAAAGTCGTCGGGATCACCAAATCCAAAGGTTCTAGCGGTTTCAATAACCAAGATGACGCGGTCTATATCCCACTGACTACATATCAACTATTTCTCTTGGGTGATTCTACTCATGTTACATCTCTCAGTATATCCGCTGTTGATGCGACGAGTATGACCCAAGTCCAAGCGGATATAACCAATATCCTACTCGAGAGACACAAGATCAGCCTGGCTGCGAATGCGGATTTCAACGTCCTGAACCAAGCCGACATAGTCTCTGCCGCCTCGAGCGTCACCGGCACTTTCACCATCCTCCTGGCCGCTGTCGCCGGCATCTCACTCATTGTCGGCGGTATCGGTATCATGAACATGATGTTAACCACTGTCACTGAGCGTACTCGTGAGATCGGGCTCAGGAAAGCGATCGGCGCAAAGCGTGCTGACATCAGCATCCAATTCTTGACAGAAGCTGTCGTCCTTACCCTGATCGGCGGCGCCATCGGTGTCATTCTGGGCTGGCTCGCTTCATATATAGTCACAACGCTCGGCGTTCTACAAACCAGCATATCTATCACTTCCGTTCTCTTGGCTGTTGGAGTTTCCGCGGCGATCGGCATCATCTTTGGATATTATCCGGCACGCAGAGCGTCGAGATTGAACCCGATCGAGGCACTCCGGTATGAGTAACATATATGGAACCTCTCTTTTTCTTCGATTTGTGCAGAGGTGCCGAAAATGCCAGGAATTCCTTGTGCGCCATTTCGATATCCTTGGAATCGGTATGCTCTATGATGCTTTCTGCTTTCGCCGATAGATCTTTCAAATGTCTGTCATATTCGAGGACCAAAGGATTGACCCTGAGCGCCATTTCATTTATACCGATGATCTTTAGACCTGCCAGAGTTCGGACACGTGACAAGGCAACATAGCCCATCCCCGGCTCGAATGACTTTGACAGGTCTACTTCGACAGCATCCAGACTCATTCCCTGACTCTTGTGCACAGTTATAGCCCAGGCTAGCCGCAGAGGATACTGTGTGAGCTCCGCCAATATCTTTGTATCATCTTGTATCATCCATGTCGCTTTGCTTATGGTTATCCTGCGGCCATTTGGATGATCAGGCGTCAGCGCAGTCTGTATGATCGGGTCAACACCGAAGCCGCACGAGACGACTACGCCGAGAGTCCCATTCACGTAGCCCTCTTCAAAATTATTCTTCACACAGATCACTCGTGCTCCTTTCTTGAGTCGCAGCTTCTCTGGTGCTAGGCATGATTTCTTCAGGGCTTCGACTAACGGCTTTTTTCCCTTGGTCATCATCTCATATATCGTTTCATACCCGTCCATTTTTACCAGCTCCATGTCATTGATCGAGTCAACGTCGATATTGTGAGTATAGAGCTTCGTTGATATTGCATCCTGTTCCATTTCATTATTGCTCGAATCTATCGTCCTTTCTGACCAATCTCCACTCTCCTTTCGTCCTCCTCCCTGCTCCTTCAGTTTTCCCGCACTCCTACTCATCAGCAATCCGTAAGATTCCTCTCCCACTTCCCCGGCTCTGATGTCATTCAATATATTCAAGCTCGGATCATTGATCTGCCTAAAATTTTCACCGAGGTAACAAACGGTGAACTTCCCATCCTTCCATGCGCCAGATTCATAGATAAACCTTGCCTGAGGCTCGCCAAGACGCGCTATCGGCGGCAATTGGAAGAAATCCCCACAAAGGACAACCTGTATACCCCCGAATGGCTGTTCTGATTTCTTTATCCTCTGTAATACTCGATCCACCATGTCCAAACGAAAATGATGCAACATCGAGACTTCGTCGATAATGAGAACTTTTGCAACCTCGATCTTTGACCTTATATGCTTCTTCTCGGCGATCTCTTCTAACTGCGATCTTGTCAAACTATCGTTGATCCCTATCCCCGCCCACGAATGTATCGTCACTCCTCCCATATGCGTTGCCGCGATGCCGGTCGATGCAGTGATACCAACGGCGATGTTATGGCTCTTCAGATACTTGATGTACTCATTTATCACGTACGTCTTTCCGCTACCAGCCGCACCGGTGACGAAGACATTCTTGCCTGTTTTCATGATAGTGAGAGCTTCTGTTTGGGTCATAATGGTAATTGGGAACGTTGGGTATTAAGTATAAGGTATCTGCGTTTATTACTCAGCACTATCCTTAATGAACCCTTCGGACTGCAGAGACCACAATCTGGCATAGAGACCATTTTTCTCGATAAGTTCATCATGACTACCTTGCTCGATGATCTGTCCATGATCGATGACCACGATCCTATTCATCTTGCGGATGGTAGATAGGCGATGAGCGATCGAGATCACCGTCTTGCCTTTCATGAGAGTATCCAGCGCGTCTTGGATGAGTATCTCCGAATGCGAATCCAGACTGGAAGTTGCCTCATCCAGCACGAGGATCGGCGCATTCTTCAAGATCGCTCTGGCGATCGCCACACGTTGACGCTCTCCACCAGAGAGTTTGATACCCCTTTCGCCGACGAATGTGTCATAACCATATTGGAAAGTTGAGATGAACTCATGACAATGTGCCAGCTTTGCCGCATTCACCACTTGTTCATCGCTCGCGTCAGTCCTACCATAAAGGATGTTCTCCTTCAAAGTTCGATGGAAGAGTATCGGGTCCTGTGGCACGAAACTTATCGAATCACGCAGACTTCCCTGCGTAACCTCTGAGATATCCTGACCATCTATGACTATCTTGCCGCTTTGGATGTCATATAGGCGCAAAAGCAGCCTTACCAAAGTCGATTTTCCCGCGCCAGAAGGACCGATCAAACCCACCCTCTCGCCTGGTTTGATATCGAGAGAGATACCGTTCAGTGTAGATTTCGCCTCTGAAAAACCAAAACGAACATCCCTGAGCTCAATTTTCCCCATATCTACAACCAATGGTTTCGCTCCTGTAACATCCTTAACAGAGTGAGGCAATTTCATGATTTCTACTGCTTCTTTCGAATCCGCAAACGACTCATACATATCGCGAATGAGACGACTTGACTGCCAGAGATCTTCATTCAAACTGATGATGTAAGCCTGAGCTAAAACGAACGTACCTATAGTCACCAAACCTTGTCCCCAATACTTGATCGTCACATAGAATACTGCAAACTGAATGGAGATATTAATTAAGGCCTGTATGCTATCCGTGATCATGTCGACATTCCAGCGAGCCATCCATAAACGTGCATGTTCTCTCACAACTCCACCGATTCTTCTATTCTCCGTGCCATGACCAGAGAATAATTGGATCGTGGAATGATTGCTGAGCGAATCAGAAAGAGACGCGGAAACACGTGAATCCGCCTCTGCAGTGAGAACGCTCCATTTCAGTTTCCATTGGGCAGAAAGATATGAAGCAAAGAAAAGGAATATAACCCAGATACCGATAACTAGTGCAAGAATCTTGAAAGTGACCGAGAGGACAATGATGATACCGACGACTCGAACAGCTGTCGGAATGATGTTGTAATAAAGCCGATCCGTAATAGTCTGGAATGCCCTAGACAAGCGATTGACACGCTGTACCAGACTTCCCGTAAAGTTATTCGAGAAGAAATGATGAGAGTGCTCGATGAAATATCCGAAGGCGCGTGTTCGCAAACCCACTGATACTGTGGTGAAAGTATAGCTGTCCAGGTGATTCCCCAGCCTTCGGCAAAATACACTAGCCAAATTGAGAAGAAATATCGTCGTTATGATACCTATGAGCACTGGCACGGCCGCGATCGGCGATGTCGCTCCAGATAGCGTGTCAAAGAATTTCTTCAAATACAACGGTCCAATGACACTCGATAACAGCGTGCCCAATGCAAAACACACAGCAGCAAGGAGATACCACCATTTAACCGGCTTCATCGAAACCCAATATTCCTTTAACACATCCAAGATCTTAACCTTTGGATACTTTATTTGGGGAGAATGATGAGTAGACATGATGGATTCAAGTCTAACACAACACAAAGTCACGACAAAATCTCGACCACCATGAGATTATCTCGGTTATTGTATTTGTTCTCTGCTATTTATCACTATCTCTGCTTTTCCCTGATATGACTTGATGAGTCCAGATATCTTCACTTTTCGCTCATATTGTGACAAATCTTTGAATTTTCCCGCATCTCCAGCAAAGATCACGGCAGAAAATGGACACGTCGCGAAATCATCACAGAAATCAAAGAATACCGTGCCCGATTTGGACGTAAAGACTTTCTGTACAGTTCCCGTAACTGTTGCCTTTTCCCCTATATGATCTACCGCTTCCGTGTAATCATAATCACCGTCACCGACTAGCTTTGTACCGTCCACACCTGTCGCCAGAGCATTATTCGAATCTGAGCCATTCGAACGCAATGTGAGTGCCTCCGCATCGCCCCGGTTAGAACTTATCATAACGATGGCAACTATTATGAGCGCGACGATCGCACCAGTAATCCATGCAAATTTGTTGTTATATTTATTTTTCATTTTATTGATTGATTGTTAATATCTTTTTAATGATCGACAAATACTGTTTCCTGACGCTTTCATTCGTGCCGATTTCCAGTATTTCATCATTTATATTATTCGCGCTGTCCGTCCAGTTATAGCTGCCAGATGCGTATGCTTTCTCAGTCACCAGTGCTTTCACATGCATGATTCCCTCCTGATGCTTTTGCGTTAGCACTCTGATATTCGCCTCCCGTAATCGCTCCAGGACTTTCGCATTCGATTCCAGACTAGCGTCCCGGTCCATGATTCCTAGGACATCTACTCCTCTCTTCTCGGCACGCACTAATGCATCAGCTATCGAATTCTTGGTGAAGAAATAGATAGCAAAATAGACATATTTGTCGGCGTTATCTATCACCTTGATGAGTTCCTTGTCGTTATGACGGCCATCAAGGCTATAGTAGACATGGAATTGACTTGAAATATGGCTCGATGCTACGATCCACGCGGAAGCTGCGACCAGTATAATGATGCAAACAATGATTCCAACGGGTTTCCAATTCCACCTACCACCACGACGCAATTCCAATGATATATTTTCTGTTTTCATATGATTTGTTATTGATTATTTTGTTCAAGATTTTTAGTCAGTCTAATAGTGATCCTGCCCTTTAATTTTCCTGGATTTCTATTTGACCGAATAAGATCGATTGCTTCCGTCAAACCTTCCATCTGTTCTGGTAGTTTCTGATGTCCTCGACCATTTATGGTGTAACCTTTTACTAAATATTCACGTAAAATACTTGTAGCCCAGACGCGAAATTTTATAGCGTTTGCTGAATTTGTTCGATAACCAACAGCTAGGATAATATCTAGAGAATATACTGACACCGGTCTGTCAGATTTTGCAATGTGCAAAATTTGCACATTGCTTTTCTTATCTACCTCATTGTCACTAAATATGTTCTGTATATGCTTCGTAACGACTGACCGCTCTGCCAAAAATAGATGTGCTATTTCTGCTTGTGAAGCCCAAATCGTCTCCCTTTCTATATCCGCTCTCAATTTGATCTTGCCTTTATCGTCTGTATAAATGACAATATTATCTGCATTTTTATTCATATAATTGAATACCTTTATATTTAGTAATCACACACTTACCCAAAAACAAAAAATCCCCTGTTTCCCTAAACAGGCTTCTCTTCCGAGAGAATGAATTATTTGATTTTTCGAAGCCGAGCTTGCAGGTCACTCGATCACGAATGAGGATATTTTATCACAATAAATATATAGAAATACATCTTTACATGTTGAATATTCCATTCTCCATCTCGGATTTTCAATTTAACATTATTGATCACTCTCCCGCTCTCATCATCTTCACGAAAACATCTTGAGGAATGTTGACAGCACCATGTTCCTTCAATCTCTTGCGACCTTCTTTCTGTTTCTCACGTAGCTTCATCTTGCGAGTGATATCTCCACCAGACAACGTGGCGGCGGCGTCCTTCTTCTTACCGGAGATGCTCTCGGATGCGATGATGCGCCCGAACGCCTTGGCTTGGATCTTATACGTAAATAGTTCGCGAGGCATGATCCGATGCAGCTTCTCAACCATCTGAGTAGCTTCCTCCTGCGCACGGCGCCTCGAGATGACGCGGGCAAAGGCAACCACGGGTTCGTCAGCCACCATGATATCCATGCGGATAACGTCGGCTTTGCGATTCTCTGTGATGTCATATGAGATAGAGGCATAGCCAGATGTGGCGCTCTTCACTTCATCGAAAAAATTGCGCATCAGCTCGCGAAGCGGCATGTGAGAAGTGAGCATCGTCCTATTATCTCCGAAATTTTCAGTAGCCAAGACTTCTGCTTCGTGCTCATAGAGCAATCTCATCAAGACCCCTAGATATGTCGGAGGGGTGATGATCTTCATCGTGACGATCGGCTCAGAGACAGCGATGATGTCGTGGTCATCCGGAAACAAGGCTGGCGAATATATCGTGACCTCTTTGCCGCCTTTCATCGTCACAGAATAGGTGATGGACGGTTGTGTGACCACGAGTTCCAGGTTAAATTCTCGGCGCAATCGCTCAGTGATGATCTCCATGTGGAGCATCCCCAGGAATCCGCATCGGTAACCTTTTCCGAGAGTACCTGAAGATTCCTCTTCATATGTAAATGATGAATCCGTGAGGCGCAACCTCCCCAGCGCTTGACGCAAGAGCGACAGATCATCCTGGCTCAGAGGATATATCGAAGCCCAGACCACTGGTCGCGGGCTCATATATCCGGGGAGCGGTGGCAGAGCGTCCTTGTTCGATGAGACGGTATCTCCAACTGAAGCAACACCAGGTTCTTTTATCCCCGTAACGATGTAGCCGATCTCACCCTCACCGAGTCTCTCAGCAGGAGTATTGTCTGGTTTGAAGATGCCAACTTCTATCGCCTCAAATTCCCTTTCAGCGATCTTGAACAAGAGCCTATCATGTCTCTTCACTTCGCCGCTCATCACGCGCACGAAAACGATCACTCCTGTATGATTGGAATATTGAAAATCGAAAATGAGCGACCTAAAAGCTTGAGAAGAATCTCGAGAGGCTAGTTTTTCTGTCGCTTCTATCGGTGACGGCACTCGAAGAACTATCTGATCCAGCAGGTGAGCCACACCCTCTCCTGTTCGCCCAGAGACTTTGAGGACTTCGCTCTTTTCGCATCCGAGCAATTGACACACTTCGGCAACCACTTCATCCGTGCTCGAGAGTGGTGAATCGATCTTGGAAACTACTGGGATGATCGTGAGACCTGCTTCACGGGCCATATTCAATGTCGTGAGCGTCTGCGCTTGTACCCCTTGTGTAGCATCGACCAGGAGGATCGAACCTTCAACAGCTTTGAGTGCGCGCGAGACTTCGTATGAGAAATCGATATGGCCAGGAGTGTCGATCAGATTCAAGATGTATTCCTCCTTACTCTGCTTCGTCGCTTCACCCTGCTGGGTGCCTTCTTCCCGTTCCATGCTCCACGCCATTCTGACTGGCTGCATCTTTATGGTAATCCCTCTTTCACGCTCCAGTTCCATAGAATCGAGAACCTGCTCCTGCATCTTGCGTTTCTCAATAGTGCCGGTTATTTCGAGCATCCTATCGGCAAGTGTGGACTTGCCGTGGTCGATATGTGCTATGATCGAAAAGTTTCGTATATTGGCAGGATTCATCGTGTACAGCCATATTAGCAGATTGGTACAGATTTACCACAATTATATCTATATATGTTCCACCTCCGCCGGTGGCACCGCCACCTTCCAGATCTTTTTGTGTAGAGTGCTCCAGACCTGGACCAGCTCTCTATTCTTTAGCAACATGAGCATGAAGACGAAGGCGACGAGACCAAATATTCCGGCGCACAAACCTTGCAGGAAGACTCCCCAGACTTTCGTGAGCGGAAAGACGATGGCAAAGAGGCGCAATGATCGGAATGCGACATAGCCCATGATGACCGACGCGGAAAATGTCTGGAACAATGTCGTCGCCACAGGTTTCGTAAATCCTTTGTAGACTTTTTCATAAGTCCACCAATGCATGATGGTATTCAGTACGACTCCCATGGAAAACGCTATAGCTAGAACTAGGACACTAGTACCGACCTGACCATCTACCTTCATCAGCGACTCGACGAAATAACGAAATATCGGAAATGCAAAGAAAGCTTTATCCAAGAGATATCCTGTAGCGATGATAAATACCGCCGAGATAGCATTGATGACAAGGGGCTTGGCTGTCTTCCCCTCCGCATAGAAGGACCGGACGAACAAAACGATGAGACTCTGCCCGATCGTAGAAACGGCGAATATTGCGAGCATCGCCGCCGTGAGTCTCGTATCAGCCCAGTTGAATCTTCCTGCGCCCAAAACCGTCCTCACGATCTGCGCACGGAGGACGACAAACAAAATAGTGATCGGCATAGACCAGAAGATGATATGTTGAGCCGAGGCGATCATCTTTTCCTTGAATTCATCGATGTGGCCTTTGAACAGCATGCGTGACAACGTCGGAAAGACCGCCGATGAATAGCTCGCCCCTATGAGCGAGAGCGAGACCGACTGGAGATTGTAGGCAAAGTTGAATACTGATATCGAACCCACGGACATGAGCGACGCGAGAGATATGAGCACGAAAGAAGCCAACTGATTCGCTGACAAGGTGAACGTGCGCGGCAATGCAGAGAAGACGATCTTCTCTATATCGGCCCACGCGATCCGGAGCGTGAACACTGGCATCAGTTTTTCGCTCAGCAAAAAAGGGATCTGTATACCCATATGCAAGAGCGCTCCTCCCGCGACTCCCCAAGCGAGACCTGTGATACCGAATAGTGGGTATCCGATGAGCACTCCGCCGATGATACCGGCATTGTATACAACAGGACTAGCCGCATAAACGAGGAAGCGATGATTCATCTGTGTCAAACTAGAAAACAGGTTAGACAATCCGAGCAGGAACGGTGAGAGGAGCATGATACGCATCGAGATGATGAGTTCAGGGAGAGCGACATCGTGAGCGAATCCCGGCAGTAGCTTTGGCACTAGCCATGGTGCCGAAAAGAATGCGACCACACTGGTCACGATCATTATCGAGAAGAATACAGTGAATATTCCGCTGGAAAATGACCTACCATCTTCTTTCGACGTCTCAAATCGTTCGATGAAATACGGCAGCAATATGGAAGCAGAGACCAATGATCCGACAGTGGCAAATATGAGATCGGGAATGCGGAATGCGGCAAAATAGACATCGAGCGCGTGTCCCGCACCGAACGTATATGCGAGAAGTTTATCGCGGATGAGCGCTAATATGAGCGAGAGGAAGGCAAAAGATGCCAAAAGATACGCCGCCTCGTGCAAGCCGCGTATCTCTCTCCCCATAAATGAAAACCATCTTTTAACCATCTATTTTTTCGTTTTAATAGGCAAGGTAGATCGCTTCTCTGGACTCGTCGCAGATTGCGGGTTCACAAATATCGATTTGCCGGCACCGAGATTCTTCAATATACCGAGGATTTCCTGATTGTCCGGATTGGATTTTGACAATGCTGTAAATTGGGCTATGGCGTCGCTGGTCTTGCCGAGCTCCGCATATGCCAATCCGAGGAAGTACTGCGCGTTGGCGTATTCTGGCTGGATCTTCAGAGCAGTTCCGAATGATGTGACTGCGCCTTGACTATCTTTGTTGTTATATTGCAGCAATCCCAACTGGAAGAATACTTGAGGATTCTGTGGATTGAGTTCTGTCGCGAACTTGGCGGCAATGATGGCATTCGGCAGATCGTTCTTCGCGGCATAGACTTGAGACAATAGAAATACCGCATCGAGATAATTGGGCTTCAACTGAAGCACGGTGCCGATCGTCTTCAGTGCATCGTCAAGCTTATCCTGGCTCAACTGAAATTTGGCCAGGGAGAGAAATATAGAAGGGTTCTTTGGATTCAAACCTATGGCCTGCATATAAGCTTTCGACGCGTTGTCATATGCATTTTGCATCTTCAAGCTCGCGGCGACTTCTGAAACACGCGCTTCAGAGATATGATTATAATAATCACTTTTGTCAAAATCAACAGCCGCTCTAGCATCGATGAGAGCTGCGTTTATCGTCTCTCCGAACTGTTTTGCCAGCGAATCAGAACTTGAGGCATTTTTTGCTTCTGCCGCTTTCGCAGCCAGAGCAGCAATAGTATTTGCCTTTGCGAGTCGAGCTTCAGCTTTGCCTTGTAGATAGACGTCTAGGTGGTCGACCTTGTCTGCCGCTATGAATGAAGATAGCGCCAGATCATAATTCTTCTCAACCGTCAGATGTTTAACCCCTGCACCAAAATATGATAGCGCGACGACTTTCTTTACATATATTATCGCCCAGACGAGAGCTACGATAAGAGCGAGAATGATGATGATGGAGAGAAACTTGGATCCGCGGCCTGATCTCGGTTCGATGACGATCGGATTCACTACCCCACTATTTACGCTGACACCAAGGAATATGCCTGTCATTGTGAGAGTCAAGAACAATATCGCATGAGATGGTATCGAAGTCAGAGCGACTAACCATAGGAAAACTGATACGACGAATGAAGAAGTGATGACAAATTTCTCCGGAGAATTATCTAGTGGGCTCCTCAATACTCGGACGCCCATGAGAACCAAAAATACGAAGAACATGACCCAGAGGACGAGACCTGCTAAACCTTGTTCGGTGACGAGCGTCGAGATCAGACTAAACCCATACGTAAATTCGTAGCTCCAGCCATCCCCCATATTTATCCCGTCCGGCTTCCAATTCATGTATGCCGTAGAAAAATGATTCGCGCCGATACCAAATATCGGATATGACTTGATCACCCCACTCGTCACGTCGAGTGTAGCTCGCCACGGCAGTGAGACCTCAACATACGAGATACCCATGGATTTGGCGATCGGATGAGCGATCGAATCGCCTTTCCAAGCTAGGATGAAAGTGATGATGCAGATGATGAGAGGTAGCCATGCGATGTGCTTTATAGCGGAACGGATCCCATGGTCCTGCGAGCGGACACGCTTCATCGACAAGAAGATAGTGAGCCCCAGCAATACTAAGAACGTTATACTCCAGTTAGATGTGTTGCTGACAATGAAAGCGGCGATCGCGGACAAAACAAAGATCACCCAATATGCGAATTTCATCCTTTTCGATAATGACAAGAACAATATCGCGCAAAGAGAGACGAGTGCGACGACTATCGAATACGTACCAACATTTGGCCACTCTCCCAGCATGCTCGATGTCTGTGATAAAAAGACTGAGAACGAAGCAAGGCTGGCCCCGAAGATGAGTCTGAAGACATGGAACATATAGACGACGAAATACGCCACAAATATCCCTACATACAATATTATCGCGCGATCGAGTCGGCGTGACACAAATGTAAATGTGACGAGTCCACCCACGAACAATGTCGCCAGGAAACTGACTGTGTTTATCTCAAAACCTTGACCAAATAATGATTTGCCTGCATGTATGGAGAGCAACGCGGAAATGATGAGAGAGACGATGATGAGTAGACTTGTCCAAAATATCTTCCTAGGTGGCAACGTTAGTCTATTTTCTTTGAGCACTGTAAAGCAGAGAAACATCGCCGAAATGAGAACCCCGAGACCGATCGTGATCGTCTTTGTGGTGTCTAGAGCGATATAAACCGACGGCCAAAATATGACGGGAGATAATATGATCGAAACGAGAAATGTATAGAAACCGATCGATCTTGCACGCTTGTTTTCTGGGTTCATGTAAAGTATTTTATGGGGCCTGGCCTCGATATTCTTATCGCTTTTAATAGTCTCCAGTATAGCATCAAGTGAGGACTCGTGGAAATTGTGATCCTGCTGACAGAAAACACCCCGGGTGTATCCCGGGGTGTCTCCATGTTCGCTATACCGTAAGCCGAATTCTGTTCCAGTGCGCCCGAGCCCACAAAGCGAGCGTAGGCGACTATCAACAACCATTTATCTAGCTCCTCGATTACTCTCGGAGTCAAGCGGTTCTTCCCTCGATTCGCCCTAGACAATCCAGGGTTCACTCGGGACACGACCTTGCATTGAAGTAAGGATTTTGCCGTTGCACCTCTATGTCGCCATAGAATTCATCCAGATTTTTACCAAAAGTAAAAATCTGGAGCCTCTGCCTTTCGACTCGGGCGTCACTGTTCGCACCTCTAGGTGTTACCTCGGTGGGTGTTACCCACTACCCTCTTACCACGCTACGCAGGGAAATTCCAAATCCTAATACTTAAAGCCTAAATTTAGGATTTAGAGCTTAGAGTTTCGGATCTCCGTGCGTAGCACGGTCAATGTTCGGACTTTCCTCACCCTGCAAAGCTCGTAAACGAGCGATGCGGGGCGCGGTTGTTTGGTACGGCTGAAACGCATTTTACCATTTCTCAGAATGCTTGGCAAGTTACACAATCTCGCAAACACCTGCCGCGCAAGCTAACTCTTTCTTCATATCTGTCTCATTCTGTTTCTCATAGGAGATGATCTTGGAGTAATCAACATGTTCTAGGCGTTTTGCCAACTCTTTGTAGGTCTTCTCATCGATCGCTTCGTATGGTGCCAATTTGTAGACATGGTCTTCACGTGGCAGGAATGATAGACCACCGACGATGTCCCAATTTTCATAAACCCAATTCGCGACTGTGATCCATTCATCATTACCGATAGAGATAGTCACGGAAGGATTGTGTTCAGTGAAACTGACTTTGACCATCTTCCAATATTCGAGTTGTTCTATAGCAGACAGGTCGTTCTTGAATGTCGTCGTCCCCTGCGGAGCTTTGACAGGAAACTCCAATACGAAAGTTGTGGCATTCTCCGATGTTTGTCCGACTTCTGGAAAATATGGTACGCCCTGGTCACGGAGCATCTTGAATAGAGAATCAGTCGAGGCGATGCGAGCACGACGAATATAATACTTTGAATGTCGGGGATGCATGCCAGATGAACAATCAAACGTCTGCGAACCATTCCCTGAAGGTTTTACACAAGTCACCGCGGTCGACTCGCTGATACCGAACCTCTTGGCGAACTCTTTGTTGACCTTGATCGCCTCATCGCGCAATCTCTTCATCACTTCCGGTTTCCTGACCGCGGGACAATCCCACTGACCAGTTATCGAAACTCCTAGCAACCTCTCACGGTCACAATGCTCTTTCCATTCCTTCGAAAGATACTCGAAATGAGTGAGCATAGACTGATATGTCCCCAATATCGCCGCGATGCGGATCTTCTTCATGAGAGTTTTCTCCGTATCCTCGGCACGCGCGACGACTTCTGAAAGATTGCAAAACTGCTTTGATTGGAGGATGATCTCGCCGCAAGGATTGACCCCGATCGAACCGATGATATGCTGTCCTGTCGAATCGAAATATCCCTTGTACTCCTTCAAAGCTTTGATCCGACGTGTCGGTAGAGTCTTTGCCAATGAGCCGCGGTTAAATATCCCTCTCTCTCCTGAGTGACTCTCTATCAAAGCCATCCATTCCTTCAAAAACTCTTCATTCGATGGTTTGGTGACATACACCGCGGAATTGTTGGCGAGTGATCGATGCGGATGAGTCATATAGAATGCCCCCTTCTTTGCATCTCGGATCTCTGGATCATCTAGATCTGAAAGAGAGATGAGCGCGCTTCTCCTCACACCACCCGAGACGATACACTCACCCATCATGCAGATGATGTCATGAACATCGATATTCCTGAGACGTCTGCCTTGACGATTTGACATCACTTCATGAGTAAATGCCAACAATCTTCGTAGCGGTTCAGGTCCTGAAGCCTTACCGCCACCGACCTTTAGACGCGCGCCGAGTGGTCGCACGAGAGAAAAATCAAAATCAATATCTTTACCAGATGCCCAAGTAGTCGCTCCGATGACGAATGCTTGGCACCAACCTTCTTTTGAATCTTGGACAACATGAGTCTTTAATTTTTCTCCGGTCTGAACGAATATCTGTGGGAACTTTTGAACGTTCGCGCTCTCAGCGGAAAATCCGACTCCTGTTCCATTCATGGAGATATACATGATCTCTGACATATCCTGGAATGACTCTGGAGCGATATACGCGCAGTTATATCCGCAGACATTTGTACGCTTCGCGGCGGGTCCCGCGAATTGGAGCAATCTCATCGACGGAATGGCTGATTGGGTCAAGATAGACTCACGGATCTCTTTGTATTCGGCTTCTTTCACCTTATCCCCGACGTGCTCACGCATGAATCCCATATATCGATCAACTGTCTCTATCCAGGTCTCACGACGATTTTCCTGGTCTATCCAACGTGAATATGTACGATAGTAGACAAATTCTCCGAGTGCATTTCTAAAGTATTTTTTTGAATCTTCTGCCGATCTACGCACATGCTCTGGTATCTCTATCCCTTTCGCGCGTAACTTTGCTCGCTCTTCACGGTAGATAACATAATGCTTGGCCGCTTTCACGAAGTCAGCACGCATGAGCTCCGTCTCGACGATATCCTGACAACCTTCTACTGTCGGTAAAAAATTGGCAAACTTCTTTTTTATGCGTATAAGCTCCGCAAAAACGCCATTCGCAACCATGCGGGCCTCTTCTTCTGAGCCTTCATTCACCGCATTCATCCCCTTCCAGATAGCATTTTTGATCTTTTCGAGATCAAATGGCACTATCCTGCCGTCTCTCTTTATAATCGTAGGGATGGAAGGTACCTTACCCGCGCTTCCCGTAGCGGATTTTTTCTTTTTTGGCATTTGTTTGCGCAGGCGGACTGCGAAATTATGTCTGGCTAGTTTTTAATAATTTTTTTCAGTTTCTATCTATACGAATGAAAGATAAATACTGGTTCACTTCTTATGCATCATATTGTAACGCTTAGCATTGTGAAAAAAAAGCTGTGGATAATTATTTACAGCATGAATATTTATGATTTCAAAATATCATTTGACTTTCAAAGGAAAATATTATCTTTACTTCATCTCATTCACCGATCTTGTATATGTACTTAGGTGTAATCTCCCACCTGTCCTCTCACTTCCTCGCAATTTGCTAGCAATCTCTCGGCTTTTTCACAAAGCCAGCCCTCCAGGGTTTCGGTCTGTCTTTGGAAAATGCCACGAGATATCGCTTCGCAAAGAGTGCTCGGTCGTTCGAAGATCAGGTGGGAGATTACATATGTGAAATCCATCACGTGTAAATACATCACGCGGGTGATCAATAATCGAATTTTAGAATTGTACCGGTTGCAATCCCAAATTCCCTAGCTGAACCAGCATTCAATTCGAGAACATGCGATATACTGCTCGATGGAAATATGGATTCTGGATATGTCGATGTTGCAACGTCCAGATTCATCGCCACGACTCTATGATCGTTATCGATCCAGACTATATCGATAGGAAAATTCATGTCCTTCATCCAAAAACCATAAATACCGGGTATCTGAAATACGAAAAGCATACCATCGTTCGGTGCCAGACTCATCCGCCGACTCAAGCCTCGTTCACGGAGATCAGGCGTATCAGAAATTTCTACGTCAATATCACCAAGAGGCAGACCTATTCGAGTTGTCTTCAATGTCGAACTACCGATACTCGTCGCATCCATTGAGCTGAACCCATCGAATTTCGGAAGCGCATTTTTCGACGATAGATAGATCGTCAAAATCACCAAGCTAAAGAAGCCTACTATGATCGTCGAAAGGAAGAATGAATGGTTTTTCGTGTTTTTGAACATATGATATTGACCGAGTGATCTACTCATCAGATGGTAGGAGTAGGAGCGGGAGCAGGATCAGTAGACGGCGCCGGAGTTACTGGCGCTGTTTCTGTAGATGGAGTTATGCTCGAAGATGGATTCTCAGTCGGAATTACCGTCGATCCCGTCGTCGGTGTGGTTGACGAAGCGACTTCGACAATGATCGGTGTAGTAGATGTGCCGATCTCTGTATTGTTCGTCGCGTTTGTTGTGGTCGTCGGTGTGGTGGTTGTCGCCGTAGTAGACGCGGTATCGATCGTCGTCGTGATAGGCACATTCACTGGTATGGTCGTAATCACTGGTACTACTGGAGTGACTATTGGTGTAACCTGTATTGTCGAAGTTGCGGACGTCGTACATGGTCCTACCCTTTTGTTAAATTCACCATTCAAGATAGTCACGCAGTACTTCGTGCCATTCGCTTGATCTCTCATTTCCAAACCGTTCGATACAGCGACTGTCTCTGCTTCAACTCGACCTATATAGGCGATATGCGCGGTGAAGCGATCAACCACCCAATTACTCGTCGACAGGAGAACATTCTCTACGAGGGTTGTGATCATGGCACTGAATGAAGTCGAGGTCGCCATCGCTAGAACTGTGTTATTAGCGGCATTCGTCGCGATCGTCGTGATGGTTGTGGTCGACATTATAGGAGTACCGGAAGCAGACAATTCCATAGTGGATATTCTACTGATCAATCTGTCCATATTCGTTTGGATATCATCTACTCGGAAGGCGAGATCTATGACCTTAGTAGATGAGGCCATCGAGCTCACATCCGCGGAAAGTTTGCTCAAAGATGAGCTCACGCACGTGACATTGTTCGAGCAGATATCGCCAGTCAATGTCAGATTTCCTTTTTCGTCGAGCTTGAATATATCCTCGCCTTTCTGATTTTGCAACAAGAGAGATTGCGTGAGTGACGGATCCAAGTCTGATTCGTATATTCGGAAATTGTTGGCAAAGAATAGGTCTCCATTGTAAGAACTGGTGGATCGCAAAGCTCCATGCACGTAGAGATTACCGTTGATCGTCGAAGTTCCAGCGCCAGTTGCGTTCAATGTCAGGAGTCCATTACCGAGAATTGACAGGATGGTCGTTGTACCAGTGTAGCCAGACGTCGACGAGGCGATCACGAACAATGGATTCGTACCAGCCGCGCCTGAGAAATCATGGACTGCTAACTTTGCCCCAGGCGTCGTCGTCCCGATACCGACATTGCCGTCGCTTCTTAACGTCATCACATCCACAACATCACTTGTATCAGAACCCGTATTATCTTTCAATCCAAATGTCAATTGAGTTTTGGCGGCAAATGGGGCGCCCAAAGTACCGAATGACTTGACCTTAAGATCCACTGCTGCTGGATATAGATTACCCGAATAGGTGGGTCGAACCAATCTTAACAAGCTGGCATCAGTAGTGTTATTTTGATCGCCCATCACTATCATTGCCGGTGTTAAAGCCCCCAAAGTAACTGGATCTTCTGATGCGGTATCAATGCCAACTTGCAATTTGGTAAGAGGAATAGTGGTGCCGATACCGACGTTGCCGGAATAATCTATGGTCATGGCCGTGTTAGTAACGCCTGAACTGTAATAATTACTAGTGCCAAATTGAAGGTAACTGCCGGCAGTAGTGAAAGATGCGCCAATTCTCGCCAATGGTTGGCTGTTGGACCAACCGGAAGATAAAACATAAGCTGGAGCCCTGAAATCAATAGCCGCAATCTTGTTTGAAGCACTACTGTTGCTGCTAAGAGTCAGAAGTCCAGAATTAGTTCCGGTAAAGGATGTTATCGGAGCACCGGTCACATCTAGATTTGAAACGGGCGTCGTCGTCCCCGTCCCGATACCGACATTACCCGTACTATGCTGGATATATAAGTTTGCTTTACTGCCATCTCCCGATAAGAGTAGATTGCCCCCATTGCTATGCAATAAAAAGTCTCCTGCCACTGAACCTGTTATCTCATAATTTGTACCACCCGCAATATTCAAGAATCCACTGTTGCTAGAAGCGCCTGTGTTTTGTATTTGAATAGCACCGTTACCAGATGAACCAGCGAAATTGAAGTTCTGCTGTGCTGTCCATGTGTTACTGTTCCCCATATTGAGGCCAACTGTACGGGCGGTACTTCCATTGTACGCGCCAGAGAATGTGAGTGAGCCATTGGTTGCGGTGAGTGTAGAGAGGTTTAAGGATGATGTTGATACGGCAGATACTACTCCGTTTGTACCCCAGAGTAGGCCATTTAGTGAGGTTGCCAGTGTTGTTTGACCTGAGACAGCTAGTGTACC
>JANXZK010000017.1 GCA_025355565.1 bacterium | reverse complement strand
TACTTGATCTCAATTTTAACCCTGTCTTCCAGAGTCAGCTGATTAAATTCGCGCCTTTGCTTTTGAAGTTTCTTCTTTTTGATTTTTTGCATAACACTTATATCTTAATACAAGTGTTGCAATTGATTGTTGAACTCGGGTTTTATCAATGGTCGATAAGTCGTATTTTGTGTTAGTATTACAGTGTTGCTCAATCAAATATGATTGACTTTTTAAATATGGATATGCTTTCATTCGAACAACAATTTAGCATCAAAAGACGAATTGATTTTCATGGTCGAGTGATCTCATTTATAGATGTAGTTCCTTCTGTATTACGGAACAGTGTCCCGATTTTCATTGCTCCAGGATGGGGAGAAACGCCGAAGACATTCAAAGATTTAATCAATCATCTTTTTGATGCGGGTTTTCGTGTGGTTTCCGTGACACACTTACGGCAAGATTTAAAACTTATTACTAAAGAAAGTATTTCTAGAGTGGAATATCAAAAAGCACAAATTATTCTTGCTATTTTGTTATCTCTTCGTATTGATAAGGTCAGTGTTATTGCTCACTCGGAGGGTGCAATTAATGCTGTCATTGCAGCACATAGTCGGTCATATATGTTCGAAAGGATCTTATTAGTAGGTCCGGGTGGTCTTGTAGAAAATGAGGGATTTATTGAATTATCCGGTCGATTTATAGGGAATTTAATTCAGTGTGGATTAGGACTGTTTAAAGATTCTATAACACGAGCGCATGTTATTCGGTCAGGTATAGAAACATTAAAGTATTTTTTTATGAATCCAGTTATGGGACTTTTGGAGGGAAGTGCAATATCCAGAACACATCTTTATGCGTTATTAGTTGATTTGCATGAGAATGGCGTTTCTGTCGGTATTATCCATGGGACAGATGATTTAGTGTTTCCTGTTAATAAAATGGAAGGTCTGAAAAATCTTCCATGGATTGATTTTCAATCGGTATCTGATGATCATAGTGGCATATATATTTATCCCAAGAAATACGCGCTCATTTTTCAGAAATGTCTTTTAACTAATGAGTCAGAGAAAATGATGATTGGACAAGCATTATCATAATAGGATATTATCAAAATAATATGAAGATGTTGAATCTACTCAGTCTGCTCATCCAACAGAAAGCACCATGGGTTATAGTTCGGATTTTTTTGGCTGCATTCTGTAATTTTGAGGTTAGAGGTCTTGACAATTTAAGGAAAGTAAATGGGAATGCCATTTTTGCATGTAATCACACTAGTGAACTTGATATAATTCTATTACCTGCAGCGTTACCGTTCTGGTCAAAACATTCACCAATGTTTTATACGTCAAGAGAGAAAAGTTTTTATGGTGGATTGGGGTGGCGTAGACATTTCTATGGTGGCATATTGTTTAAATTGTTAGGTTCATATCCTGTAGTTGTGGGTTTGCATGATTACAACAAATCATTATCAAATCAAATTCGAATTCTTCGTGATAGAAGAAATTTATGCATTTTCCCAGAAGGAAGGACCACACCAAATGGTGAGGTTCAGTCGTTTAAAAGTGGTGTTGCGTATATTTCATATATAACCTCTGTGCCAATAATTCCAGTAAAAATTTTAGGTATATTTAGATTTTCAGTAAAAAGACTTCTAATGAGAAAGATTCACCTAGCAGTTTGTTTTGGTGATCCCATCTTTTTGCCAGCAAAAAATGAATATTCCTTAACTATGGAAGAGTGTAAGGATACGACCAATAGTCTTAGGAATATAATAATAAATATGGTATAATAATATGTATGAAAGGAATTATTATTGACAATGATCAGACACTTCATTATGAGGTAAATTCATTCTTTCGCAAGTTAATAAATATATTTGTCATCCCTGTGTTGTGTATATTTCCTGCAAGTTTTTTAAGGCCATTAAGGAAAATTCATAAAACCGCGAATGATTTAATTGTGTATGCGGCAACTTATAAGGCAATGGAGATTCTTTATCATCCAGATTCACATCCGAAAGAAGGAAGGATTCGAGATTTGTTTCTGATGATATGGTTGAAAATGAACAATTCAAAGGCAGTAAGGAATAGATTTAAATTGGTGAAAAGAGAGTTAAAAAATGAATTTTTTCGTTTAGCTGAGGAAAAAAAGGATATTAGAATAATTAATATAGCCTCAGGTTCAGCGCGCGATGTACTTGAGTCTACAAGTGAGATTTGCCTAGCTGATAGTATTAAAGTGTCGGCAGTGTTTGTCGATAAGAATCATGACGCAGTTTCTTTTAGCAGGAAATTAGCGGAATCTCATAAGTATCGGAATCTATTTCAGTGGGTGGAGGATTCAGCAGACAATTTTTTTAGAACAAATTCTAGCGATGCTAGATTCAATATTGCAGAGATAGTAGGATTACTCGAATATCTAGATGATAAGGAAGCATTAAATATTTTTTCTGCCATGTATAAGTTATTAGATTTCAATGGGATCCTTATTACGACGAATATTCTTGATAATTCTGAAAGGAGATTTATGTCTGATGCTATAGGATGGAAAATGATATATCGTTCAGCAGATGAATTCTCTTCATTACTTATGGGTGCGGGTTTCTTATTAGACAAGATGAAAGTTTATTTTGAGCCACAACGAATACATTGTGTGATAGTTGCAAGAAAATGAACACGACTAACTTTTTTGCAATATCTGCTTTAGTGAATGGAATTGTCTCCTTGACATTCGGTCTTCTAGTTATCTCAAAAAACCGACGGGATAGAATGAATCAGATTTTTTTCCTGATGACCATTTTTTTGACGATATGGTCGTTTTCATACTGGCGATGGCAGTTAGCGGATGATTATAATACTGCGTTAATGTGGGCTAGAATGCTGTCCATCGGGTCTCTTTTTATACCGGTTTGTTTTTATAATTGGGTTATCAAATTTATAAATGTTGATAATATGATCAATAGAATCATATTATGGATTAGTTATGTTACAGCAATTATTATGCTGTTTTTTGCTAACTCGAATCTTTTTATATTTGGTCTTTCACAAAAATCGTATTTTAAATTTTGGCCCACTTCTGGATTTGTCTATGATATATATTTTTCATATATATATTTTGGGTTAGTCTTGTATACGATCTATATCTTAGTACGATCATATAAGATAGTTACTGATAAGAATAAGAAAAAACAGATACTGTATGTGATAATCAGTTGCGTACTTGGGTTTGGTGGAGTTATTACCGATTTTCCGTTGTGGTGGGGGATAAATATACCGCCATATGGGAATTCTTTAGCTGCGATTTTTCCTTTTTTGTTGGGCTATTCGATTATTAGATATAAAATGTTTAATGTTAAAGCTATTATGGCGGAATTATTGACATTTTGCCTGTTAGTTTTTATGCTTATTATCGTTCTTATGTCTGATACTTGGACATTGCGATTAATCTATGGATTCTTCTTTATATTAATGAGTGCCGTCGGAGTGTTTCTCATTCGTAGTGTTAACCAAGAGATCAAATCTCGTGAACGCATTCAACTCCTCGCCACCGATCTTCAGGTTGCCAACGAAGCCCAGGTGAATCTCATTCATATCATGAATCATCAGATAAAGGGCAGGCTCTCGGATTCCAAGGCTGCATTCGCGGGACTACTCGAGGGTGATTATGGAGAGATGCCGGAGGACGCAAAGAAGATATTGAGAGGCGGCATGGAGGCGACACAGACTGGTGTTGATTATGTGCAGGGAATACTGCGCGGCCTCTCCGCGGTCAATGGTACTCTCCCGTATGATATGAAAGAGATCGATCTCAAGGAAGTGGTCGCTAGTGCGGCTGACAGATTGATGGCCAAAGCAGAAGAGAAAAAACTGAAATTTGAAGTGAATCTGGCAGAAGGTTCGTATAGGATGATCGCTGACCGAGTTCAGCTCGGTGAGGCGATAACCAACCTGATCGGCAACTCGATCGCGTATACTCCTAGTGGCAGTATCCACGTATGGCTCACGAAAAAAGGCGACAAATCATTGATCGCTGTTCAGGACACTGGCGTCGGTATCACCGAAGAAGACAAAGCAAAGTTGTTCAAGAGTGGCGGTCGTGGCAGAGATTCCATCAAAGTCAATGTGAATAGTACTGGCTACGGTCTATCATTTGTAAAAGGTGTCGTCGAAGCGCATCATGGTCGCGTTTGGGCAGAGTCAGATGGTGCAGGAAAGGGTTCGAGTTTCTATGTGGAGTTGGGGAGTATTTAAATAATATGAATCAAAATATAGAAAAGAAACGTATTCTTACGGGCATGAGACCAACTGGCGCTCTCCATCTCGGTCATTATGTGGGAGCTTTGGAAAATTGGGTAAACTTACAAGATCAATACGACAGTTATTTTCTCATAGCGGATTATCAGGCGCTTGGTGATTATGCTGAAGATGTCGGCCGAATTCGTGATTCGGTGGTCCAAGTAGTTATAGATTGGTTATCGGTCGGACTTGATCCAAAAAAAGCGACTTTTGTTGTTCAGAGCTATGTACCTGAATATGCTGAATTAACGATGCTCCTTGACATGATCACCCCTTTGGGGCTGATCAGGGGGAACCCGACACTAAAAGATGAGATGGCAAGACAGAATGATGTTTCAATGGGGTTCTTTAATTATCCAGTCAGCCAAGCTGCAGATATCCTTATAAATAAAGCCCATTTGGTTCCTGTAGGAAATGATCAACTACCGCATATAGAATTGACGAGAGAAATTGCCAGAAAGTTCAACCGTCTATATGGGCAAACATTTCCAATACCAGACGCTCTCGTCGGTCGAGTTCCCAGGCTTATCGGTATTGACGGCCAAGCCAAGATGAGCAAGAGTTTAGGCAACTGTATATATCTTTCAGATTCTTCTGAAACAGTTAAGTCCAAAGTCGAGCGTATGTATACTGATCCAACGAGAATCAGAATTTCTGACCCAGGACACATCGAAGGAAACGTTGTCTTTACATATCTGGATGCGTTTCATAACGATAGGGGCGAACTCAATGACTTGAAACAGAGATATATGTCTGGAAAGGTCGGTGATGTTAAAGTAAAGAGCATTTTGACAAAATTGATCAATGACACTCTAGAGCCTGTGAGGGAGAGAAGAAATTATTATGAAGCACATACAGAAGAAATACGAGAAGCTATCGTTGAGGGTACAAAGAAGGCAAAGCTAATCGCCGAGACTACTGTGTCAGAGGTGCGTGGTGCAATGAATATACTAGACTATGAAGATTTGAACAATATTAGAAAAGCAATGGGGTCAAAATAAGATGAGACAAGACAGATTTCCACAGGTTATTATTGATCGTCTTGATGATGATCAAGTTAAATATCATCACATAAATCATGGTGTTGCGGTTACAATGAATGAAGTCGCCAGAGAGGCGAATGTTCCATATAGTTCCATAGCCAAAACACTGGTCATAATGATTCCGACGGGATATATTTGTGTTGTTCTGTCGGGTGATAAAAGGTTGTCGATGGAGAAAATCGCATTGGCGTTGCATCTCGCGAAAGATTCAATCGGTCTTCTGCCAAGAAAAGATTTTGAATCAATTGTTGGTGTTCCAGTTGGCGCAACTTCACCATTTGGGGTCAGCATGCCTTTGATCATTGATAAATATTTGGCCGAGCAGGGCATGATCTATTGTAGTTGCGGCACTTTGGTGGATATTATCGGTATGAAGTCTGTTGATTTTATAAAAGTTTCCAAAGGAACTATTGAAGATGTGTCTGAGTGATTTACGGGTAAGCTAGAAGTCTGGTAGGTTGGTTATAGCACGAAAACGTGAGGCAATTGACAAAGCAATGCAAACATAGTAGTGTAATTTTCAGATAAATTGTAGTTTTCTTGTAAGACAACTGCCAGTGGTGTAATGATTTAGGATTTGGTATAGCAAGTTCTTTGACAAAACAACCTTAAGTAAAATATGAATATAATTGATGTGAGCCCGACTTTGATCAGGGGAGGTCCTATCTCAGTAGATCGTGATCGCGTGGTGCAGATCAGCATTGTCTCTTACGAACATCAGATGGGAATACCGGCAAGATTCTGTGCGGGTTTGATACCCGCAATAGAGTTGACCAGGATGTTAAAGTTTCATGGTGTTAAGTCAGTGATAAGATTAGTCGATCCAAGCACCATTGCGCGTTATTGCAATGGTTGGGAAGTAAAGACTTCCATGGTACACGACATAAACAGTCGTTTTCTGCAAAACTGCGCCATTGAATTTTTCTATGATGAAGCCGAACCCGTTAGCGTTGATTCCTTGAAGGTGCTTCGTGAACTCGGAACAGTGCTGGAAAATTCAAATGATGAGGAAATAATAGGCATCGTTAAAAGGATCAAGGAATCAGGGAGAAGGCATGGAGGCAACGTGGGAGCCTCAAATGCTGTGTTGTATGGTGCCGCGCATCCGTTTTCGTGGTTAGACATGCATCATCCCGCAGTGTGGAAAAATAGGCATTGCAACGATCGTCAGTTCATCAATCTCATGAGCAGATCGGAAGAACGGTTTTTCGCGGTTAGGACATTTCTGCGGAATACGCGGCCAGATCTATCGACCAAAATCGAATCGGTTAATGCGTATATGACGATATGTAACACTCCCTGTTATATACCTCTTCAAGGTGAACCACTGTCTGCTGACTTGTTCAAGTATGGATATAATTGGTGTTTCAATCGTTATGTTGAAATCAGGAAAGTGAGCGATAATCACAAGAGAGTCTGCAGAGATTTCCAATTGCTGATGACTTTTCTTGAATCGAATGATATTCATATGAAATGAAATCCCACTCGAGTTTTGTGTCATCTAAGGTTTCACGTTTGTGTAATATTAAGCGCAATACCTAATCGTGTTGCGCTTTTTTTGTTAAAAAATTCCCGTAGTTTCCTGCGGGAATATGTTTCTCGTCGTTTGATTGTTTCTGTCAGAAAGAAACGATCCCCATATTCTCACGAACTTCTTCAAGTGTGCATCTGACGATCTCGCGTGCTTTCATACCGCCGTAATGCAGGATTTCTTCGACATACTTTTGTTGGTTTGCGAGCTTGATCCTGCGCTCGCGAAACGGTGCGATGAGGTCATCGATTTCTCTGGCCAGTTCAAGCTTGCACTCTTTGCAACCTCTCGTGCCGGATAAGCATTCATTTTCGATGACCCGCAGCGCATCCGGTTTATCTTCACGAAGGACTTTGAATACAGGATAAACAGAAACGCAATTGTTCGGATTGCCAGGATCGTTCCTTGTCCTGCGTCCGGTGTCGGTTATGCCGAACCTCGTATACTTATCCGATATGTCTTCCAGACGATCCTGAAGAGAGATACTTGATTCGGTCCTGGATTCGCTCATCTTTTCTCCTTTAAACCCAGGTATCTTGATGGTTCTCGATCCTATCCGTGGAACAGTGAATGTCTGGCCGAATTGGCGGTTGAACTTGTCTGCAAGATCGCGTGCCAGTTCAACGTTCGGAATTTGATCGGATCCGACAGGGACAAGTGTAGCTTTAGGGCCGAGTATGTCCGCCGCCATGAGCACTGGATATTGCAAATGTCCCATGCTCATCGTTTCGCTGTTTCTGACCACATCTTTGACTGTCGGCAGATCTTCCAGTTTGTTTTTGGATTGGATCATCGATAGACACAATGCGAGCTCAGCAGTTTCTGGCACACTGGATTGTGCATAGATGATCGAACGTTCAGGATTCAACCCTGCGGCCATGTAGTCCATCGCCACGGCCAGCGTATTTAATGATACCTTTCGCGGATCGTGGCATGTGGTCAGTGTGTGCCAATCTGCGATGAAATACATACAGAGGTTGTCACGCAGTTCGTATTCGATGAATTGACGAATTGCTCCGAGGTAGATACCGAGATGTAATGTGCCAGTTGCGCGGATACCTGAGAGGATGATTTCCCTTGATGACCGATCTCGTGAAGCCAGATATTCCACGGTCATGTTCGTGACGTAATCAGTCAGGCATCTGTCGCATGATAGGATACTGAACTTTTCCGTAGCTGAAACAGCATGGCGACATGCAGGGCAGTACATGAGAAGCGAATCACATCTAGGACATCGCCTTTCAGTGTCAGTGGCGCGCTTGTATATGCCTGCAGTGTCGATGTTGCATTTAGTGCAGTGAAGTTTGAGTGATCTCGAAGATGAGTCCTTCTCAGAACCGCTTCGTGCTACTCCTTGAGTCCATCCTGTCTGGATGGTCGCCTTTGATGCGTCCTCTTGCATTATCCTGAATATTTCATCTGGATTTACTGTCGGGGTTATATTTTTATTGTTCATGAGTCATTGACTCCTTTCTGTTTACACTTTAACATATCTATACTATCTCAGTCAACTTGACTTGTATATTAAATACATTATTATCACATGAAACTGACATCGTGATCCTTTGCTTGTTAAACGTATTTGCATAGCAAAGGACTGGGTCACGATAGTGCTGCGTGCACACAGTGTTTTCTGCGATAGTGGAAAACCGGACTCTTCCGTTATAAAGATTATCGTTGTTGGCCGTAAATGGCAAAAGACGAAAAGATGGCGCAAAGGAATACTTTTGACGCAACTAAGGTGGCACCGCGGTAAATCCGTCCTTAATGTATGTGGCTGTTATGCTACACACATTGCGGACGGATTTTCATTGTGGAATCCGTGTCATTGAAGAAAGGATAGTATGATAGACAAAAATAAGTTCTTTGAACAATTCAAATTTGATCAGTCACACATCGGTTGCGTTGGAATAGAAAGGGAACAGTTCACTCTCGATTCAGCGACTGGCAGGATCGTGCCGATCGTTCCTAGATATCTGAAACAGATACATTCTCTCAACGGAGCCTTGGACAAAAACCGTTTTCAGTTCGGATACGAACTGTCGGCATGTCAATTAGAATCAAAGGTGGGTCCTTGCCGGATTGGTGAGGTTAAACGTTGGCTTCTGGAAAGCGAAGATTTCCTTCGCTCGATTGACCACAGTCTCGGCGCTAGCAGGCTTCATGTTGAGTTAGCTCCAAAAGACATGTCTTTTGAGATCTACCCAGATCCAACAGGGCGCTACCAAAGCATTACCGCTAATATGCCTACAGAGATATTGCATGCAGCCTGTCGGGTGGCAGGGACTCATATTCATGTCGGTATGCCGGATCTTGCAACTGCTGTGCGAGTATATAACAAGGTCATCACTCACACCGATGAACTGATCATGTCCGGTGATGGTTCTTCAGGAAAACGAATGGATCTTTATCGCATCATGGCTCCGAAATATCGTCCGGAACCATTTGTCTCAGAAGACGAATTCTATGAGCGAGCTTGTACGCATGGTTTTGTCAATGATCCGCGTACTTGCTGGACGCTTATTCGTATCTCGATCCATGGAACCATCGAATTTCGAATGTTTGGTGCGACCGATTCGATCGATCGTATCGTCGGGTGGGCTTTACAATGCCATGAATTGTGCACCTGAGCCGCTATACGGGAAGAAAGCTTTCTTCCCGTTTTTTTGTTATCATTATCTGATTAGTTATCGATATCAGTCATGACGAAAATATTATTAAACATCCTCACTCATGGTGACGAATTGGCTGGCTTAAAAGTGGCTGATACTATTCGTGTCTTATATCCTGAGATAATTGGACATGGTCTCGATATTCAGATTGCAAATGAACGCGCTTTTCGATCAAGTAAACGCTATATTGATAAGGACCTGAATAGAGTCTTTCCAGGTAATCCTACGGGATGTTACGAAGAGATCATAGCCAATGAATTGAGATCGATCATCTCTTCATATGATCTTGTTGTCGATGTTCATTCCACTGAAAGCGGGTCTAGCGACATCGTTATCGTCACTAAGTTTGATTCGAACACGAAGGAAACATTGCGTGCTCTTTCTCCAAAATACGTGCTGTTTATGAATATACTTCCAGATCGTTCGCTCATATCGTGCGCTCGTCTTGGTATCGCTTTTGAAATGGGCAGTGATAAAGCTGAGTCAACGGTCACAAACACTGTAAAAGGCATTGAATTTCTGTTATTTCAAAGCAAACTTATTGGGCGCAAAGAACCTTTTGGTTTGGAAACAAAATATTTTGAAGTGTTCGGTCAGATCAGTAAGTCACCAGGATCCTTATTGGAAGCAGAGATAAAAAACTTTGCTCCTATATCCAAGGGTCAAATGTTTGCACGAACGGCGGACGGCAGTCCGATCTTTGCGGAGTTTGATTTTTACCCTGTCATATTTGGAAACAACAATTATGAAACTATTTTCGGTTTTGCCGCATGCCTAAGAAATTGATGGAAAATGTCGAGGGGGGGGGGGAATAATAGTCGCAGAACTAGATGAAAAGATTGGATAATATCATTCAGAGATTGGAGGAGACTCGCAGTAGCTTTTTATATTATAAGGATTACAATAGTGAAGTGAATGAGATAATTATAGGTGGCCTACGATCTTTACTGGTGTGACCTTTGCAAAAGTCAAATTTTATAAATAGAAACACGACACATATATGAGACGAAGGAATTGGTCGAGTCTTCAACTGTCAACAAAAAGTTGACAGTTCAGACTGAAGGATTGAGGTCGGTAAAAAGGGAGTTGGTTTTTTATAATCTTGACTTGATAATCGCCGTGGGATATCGCGTGAATTCGGAGGTTGCGACCAGATTTCGTCAATGGGCTACGGCGCGGCTCAATGAGTTTATAATCAAAGGTTTTACAATGGATGATTGGGTAGACAAACTAGATGAGTATCTGAAGTTTTCGTCTTACGAGGTATTGGAACATGCTGGCAAAGTTAGTCATGAGGAGGCACTTGAGAAAGCGGATTCGGAATATCTGGAATATTCAAGCAATCGAATGAAGAAATTTGAGTCTGATTTTGATCGTGAAGTTAGGAATATATTGAGTGCAAAGCAGAAGAGAAAGAAGTGATGGTTGATCATTCTCGCCTACTTATCTCCACCATGCGACGCGTCGCCGCCGCTAAATGCGGAGTATATCACCATGATCCAGGCGACGATGCACATGACACCGACGATAGTATTGATAGTTTCCATGATGATATCTATATCTTTTCACCCAGATCGACCCATTTCGGATAGATCGTTCCCGCGACGAAAACGCAAGGCAAGATGATGATCGCTGAGGCGAACCAGAGGATGGCGACGAGGATGTGGTAGAAGATCTTCATATGAGTATTTTGATTATGCCAAATAGTTCCAATAATTTTAATAAAAGGATAAAAATGATGACGAGAACCACCCCGCCGATGCTAAATACTTCACCGAAGAAGGCGAGAGTCTTTTCTTTTTGGTCATCGTCCATTCGTGTATTATAGCACGGATATGAAACAAATGCAAATTCAGTTTCTATATTTCTCTCGGTCTATATTCCGCAGATGCTCTCTCTAGTAGCCAGTCGAGCTGTTGCAAGGAGAGGAGCCCTTCGTGAGCGCCGATGAACTGAGCTACAGACATGGCATTTACTGGTGCGCCTATGAGAGCTTCGAGCGGCGTGCGACCGAGTGATAGGAGAGATACGAAAGTCGCGGCGAAGGCATCTCCGCAACCAGTTCGTTCGAAAGCTTTGCGATGGTCTGGAAATATCGGCATATGGTAGTAATGATCACCATCGAACATGTAGGAGCCTTTCGTGCCATCGGTGATGAGGACGATCTTCGGTCCATGTTCATGTAGGAGACGCAATAGCTTTTTTACATCTTTTTCGATTATCCGAAGCAAACTCCGCGCTTCTTCGAGATTGATGATGATGACATCTGTATGTTGAGTCAAAGTCTTCAATTCTTCCACGCCTCTCTCGATCTCATATGTCCCAGGCTGGAAGGCGAGCTTTATCTTGGGTCTCGCGTCTAGATATTCGATCAGGGCTTTCTCGTAAAGGGTACTATGTGATGACAGAGAGGTCAGATATATCCATTTTGGAGCGGAACTCTTCATAGGATCGAGCGCGTCGATACTATGATCGTACTCTACGTGATTGACCAATATGGTTCGATCATCTTCGTACCACAGGACGAAATTGTGATTCGTCTTACGATCTGCATGATTGCGGACATGTTTGGTGATGACCTTTTCTCGCTCTAGCTTGGCGACACTCTCTTTGCCAGGCTGGTCTGTGCCGAGGTTAGAGACGAGCGCGGAACGCAGTCCGAGGCGAGCCGCGGCGATCACCGCATTCGACGCGCCGCCGGCGGCATAGATGATCTTGGTGTATTCGTAAGGTATCTTGGCGCCAAAAGGCATACAGATCTCGCATGATCGATCATCGACCTTGCAATGTATGCCAGCTTCTTTCAATCGGATGAAAGAGTCCACAGTCATATCGCCTATCGCGAGGATGTCCACTGGCTTTTGAAACATGCTACAATTGTAACATGCTTATGTTAAAGGAATGCATCATGGAGGCTGTGAAGAGCGGTACCGCTATCGGACATTTCAATGCTTCGACATTGGACGGTATGATCGCGATCGCTGACGCGGCTAGATCTGTAGGTGTTCCTGTCATCGTTGGACTATCTGAAGGTGAGAGAGATTATGTCGGAGTGAGACAGGCGGTTGCTATCATAAAGAGCATGAGAGAGGAGTCAGGTCAACAGATCTTTTTGAACGCTGACCACACATACTCATTTGAACGCGTGAAAGAGGCGATCGATGTCGGATTTGATTCGGTGATCTTCGATGGGGCACAGCTCTCGCTCGAAGAGAATATCAAGATAACAAAGAAGTGTGTGGAGTATGCGAGAAATGCGACACAGAGTGGAAAGATCAAGATGGGGGATGCTGGGCGCGAAGGAAAGTCTGGAAAAAAGGAAGATGTAGAGGGAGGAGTCTTGATAGAAGGTGAGCTCGGTTTCATCGGTACTTCGTCAAAGATGCTCGACTCTATTCCTGATGGCGCCGTTGTTAAGGATGATCAGATGACCAAACCTGAGGTAGCGGCGAGATTTATTCGCGAGACAGGTGTAGACATGCTCGCGCCAGCCGTTGGAAATATCCATGGGATGATTCGCGGCGGAGATCCGGCGCTAAATACTGTGAGAGTCGGAGAGGTGAGTAGTGTGGTTAGGATACCACTAGTCTTGCATGGCGCATCGGGTAATAGCGCCGATGATATCCGTAAAGCTATCAGAGCGGGTGTTGCCATCGTCCATGTAAATACCGAGCTCCGTGTCGCCTATCGTGGTGGTTTGGTCAAGTCATTGACTGAGAATCGTGAAGAACTGTCGCCGTATAAATATCTGAAACCGGCCAAGCTGGCTATGCAGAAAGTCGTTGAGGAGAAACTGAAGATCTTTGGGATGAAATAATCTTCTGACGAGAATCATCGATGAGGGATGGATGGTTCGTCTTCGTGTATTTTGATTACAACCATTATCATCATCTGTCAAGTTGCCATGTCTCGATCAATGATTATAATGACAATATCGTTATTAGAGCGTTAATAATCATTACTAATATAATAAACCAAGAATATGAAAGATATATCAAAAAAAGTTAAACCTTTAGAAAATAGAATCGTCATCAAGGAAGATAGAGAGAGTAAAGAGAAGAAGACCTCCTCAGGGATCATCATTCCTATCACAGTCAATGAAGACAAGAGCGGTAAGAGGGGCGAGGTTGTCGCTGTGGGTCCTGGGAGGACAGAAGAAGGAAAGATCATTCCTGTTGCCGTGAAGATCGGGGAAAAGGTCTTATTTCAATGGGGTGACAAGATATTGGTCGATGGTGAAGAATATTATATAGTGAGAGAGTCAGAGATATTGGCGGTTATCAAATAAATGAATAAAATATGTCAAAAAGAATCTTATACAATGAAGAGGCGAGAAAAGCTTTAAAGAATGGCGTTGATGCCGTGGCAAATGTGGTGAAGATCACTCTGGGCCCTCGCGGCAGAAATGTCGTCCTTGACAAGGGTTATGGTTCACCAACGATCACAAATGACGGTGTTTCTATCGCCAAAGATATCACTTTGAAAGATAGGTTCGAAAATATGGGAGCAGAGATAGTAAAAGAAGTGGCTTCAAAGACCAATGATAGTGCCGGTGATGGAACAACGACGGCCACGATCCTGATCCAGGCGATCGTCGAAGAAGGTATGAAACAGACAACGATGGGAGTAAACGCCATGGGTGTCAGATTTGGTATCGAGGAGGCGGCTCATGATGTGGTCGCGGCATTGAAACGATTGTCCAAGCCCATAAAGAGCGACGAAGAGATCAGACAGGTGGCAACTATCTCATCTGAGTCAGCAGAGCTCGGTGCGATCATTGCCGACACGATAAAGAAAGTAGGTAAGGATGGCGTCGTCACAGTCGAGGAATCTCAGTCGACCGGTCTCGAATCAGAGATCGTCGAGGGTATCCAATTCGATAAAGGCTACGTCTCGCCTTACATGATCACAAACACAGAACGTATGGAGGCGGAGTTCAAAGAGCCGGCCATTCTCATCACGGACAAGAAGATATCCAGCATCAAAGAGATCTTACCCGTACTCGAACAATTGGCTCAAACTGGCAAGAAAGATCTAGTGATCATCGCTGAGGATGTCGATGGTGACGCTCTGGCGACATTCGTAGTCAACAAATTGCGCGGAACATTTAACGTGCTTGCGGTCAAAGCTCCTGGTTATGGTGATAACAAAAAAGCCATGCTCGAAGATATCGCCGTCACAGTTGGCGCGGTTGTTATATCCGAAGAAGTCGGTATCAAATTTGAAAAGGCTACGATGAACATGTTAGGTAAGGCTCGCAGAGTCATCTCTACCAAGGATAGTACCGTCATCGTCGGCGGTAAAGGCAAGAAGACTGAGATAGATCTACGTGTGATGCAGATCAAGAAGCAGATCGAGCAGAATGATTCGAAATATGACAAAGAAAAACTCGAAGAGCGTGTCGCTAAGCTTTCCGGCGGTGTTGCCGTCATCCGCGTTGGCGCGGCCACAGAAACAGAGATGAAATATTTGAAATTGAAGATCGAGGATGCGGTAAATGCCACAAAAGCCGCCATCGAAGAGGGGATCGTCGCCGGTGGTGGTGTCGCCCTCGTGCGTGTGGCGCGTGAAGTTGAGAAGTCTCTGACGGTGAAGACGGATAAGATGTCTAAAGAACGATTGTTAGGTTATGAGATAGTCTTGAAGGCTCTGGAAGCTCCTACCAGACAGATCGCGATAAATGCTGGTAAAGATGATGGTTCAGTGATCGTAGAAAAGATCAAGAACGGCAAAGGCAATATAGGCTATGATGCCCTCCAGGATGAGATGGTCATGGATATGATCGTCGCTGGTATCGTAGATCCAGTCAAAGTCACTCGCCTAGGTGTCGAAAATGCATGTTCTGCCGCCGCGATATTACTGACTACTGAAGCCGCTATCGCTGATGAACCGGAAGAAAAGAAGGAGATGGGCCATGGTGGTGGTCAGGGCATGGAGTATTAATATATTCTATAATAAGTCACTTTTGTAACCCATTACCACTTCCTACTATGCTCCTTGCGTAACTCACTCGTGTAATTGCTCGACGCATGGCTCAGGAATCAATCAAAGCTCCGCTTTGTTGATTCCGATGACATTCGCCTTGTGTCGGCAATTACATACTCGCTCAGACAGTACTCAGTCGCATAGGCGGAAGTGGTAATGGGTAAATGAAGACCTTAGATATAATCATATCGACCTAAGCACAAATCTGTAATATGTGGTACAATAATACGAGTCAATAAGTGGTCAAATTATTGGTCATCATTATAAATATTATTAGAAAATAATTAATTCCATGAAAAAATCAACAGTAACAATAGTCATTATCATCATTATCATCATCGTAGGTATCGTGATATTCGGTCGATCGGGTGGCCCGGCTAGTCCCATAACAGGCGGTGATATCACTGGTAACCTTAGTAGCACCACGATACCGAGCGCTCCGGTCGCCGTGAGCGAAACTACCAAAGTTTCTTCGAAGGTTTCCGCATATGAGAACGATGAACTCGGTTTCTCGATCAAATATCCTACGAGCTGGGAGAAGTCTGAGACTTCAAATGGCATATCTCTCATCATGCCTATCGATCAGTCACAGGTTTCGACCGTCGCCAAGCTCCAGGCTGATATCACAGTTTCGTCTGGCAAGTGCTCATTTCCTCCTGTAACGACAGTCAGGGATAGGGGAACGCTCACGGCCGGTTCGAATTCATTGAACATGATCTCTATGTCTAACACTGTCCAAGGACGCACATATTTCAACCGCATGTACTCTCTGGAAAAGTCAGGCATCTGCTACATCTTTGCATTCTCTTCCATAGCACAGAGCCCGACGGTCAAGAATCTTACGGGATCCAATCTGACTCAAGCTCAGAATAATAACAAGGCCATCGTTAACACCGCCGATACCGCGTTCACCGATATGGTCAAGACCTTCGCTTTCGTCACAGGTCCTGCTGGAAGGGATGAGACTCAGGTCGTACCGACGAAGAAGTAATTTAGTAACCAGTAAACCGTAAACAGAAAACAGATGAAAAAGACACTATTGATCATCCTTGCTATCGTAGTAGTGATCGCTCTCTACGGATTTGCGACCTACAATAGCCTAGTAACTCTGAACGTTGCCGCTGATACGCAGTGGAAACAAGTCGAAGCTCAATATGAGAGGCGTCTTGACCTGATACCGAATCTAGTCGGATCAGTCAAAGGATCGATGAAACAGGAGACTGCTGTCTTTACAGCGATCGCCGATGCGCGAACCAAGTATTCGGGCGCGGTTACTCCAGATGAGAAGGCTGCGGCCGCCACACAGGTTGAGAGTGCTCTCGGGAGACTACTGGTTATCACGGAAAATTATCCTGATCTGAAGTCGTCAGCCACGGTGACATCTCTCATGTCACAACTCGAAGGCACGGAAAATCGCATCAGCGTGGAACGTATGAGATTCAATGAGTCTGTCCAGAGTTATGATCTCAAAGTGATGCGTTTCCCGAGCTCGGTCATGGCATCACTGTTCGGTTTTGGAGAGAGGCAATACTTCAATGCTACTCCAGGCGCGGAGACTGCTCCCAAAGTTAAGTTTTAGTCATCAATGAAGAGGATCGCCACAATCACCGCTATATTGTTCTTGCCATTAGTCGTCGTGGCCTACACTAGCCCTGGTAGATCCCAGGGCTACGTCAGTGATTTTGCCAATGTGATGAATGTAGACGATGTCCAGTCTATCGAGAATAGATTGCGAGCATTCGGATCTTCGACTGGTGATGAGGTCGCGGTCGTGACGGTCAAGACTCTAGGAAATGATGAAACGATAGAGACATACGCGACAAAACTGTTTGCGGAATGGGGGATCGGAAAGAAAACTCATGACAATGGTTTGCTCATATTGGTCGCGCCAAATGAAAGAGAGGTGCGCATCGAAGTTGGTTATGGACTGGAAGGGAATATCACTGATCTCGTCTCCAATAACATCATCCAAAATGTCATGATTCCGGCGTTCAAAACGGGTAATTTCTCGACGGGGGTGAGTGGCGCCGTTGATGCCGTCGTCGGAGTGATCAGTGGTTCGGAAGACGCGAAACAATATCTGGATCCGAAGGGGATAGTAAAGAGTAGTGGGTCGAAGATCAATTTTTACGCATTATTCTTTGTCGGGGTTATGGTTCTGAATATCCTCGCTCGTGTACTCGGTAGGACGAAGTCCTGGTGGCTGGGAGGCGTGATCGGTGCTGTCATCGGTGCCGTCGTCGGGCTGGTCTTTGGATTCATATCAGTTGGGGTCATCGCGATCGTCGTCCTTACCGTCCTCGGGCTCATCTTTGATTTCATTGTCTCCAAGAATCCTCCTGGTTCAGGGCCAGGCAAAGGCGGAGGTATTTGGCCGATATTCTTTGGTGGAAACGGGTCGGGAGGAAATGGTATTGGTGGTGGAGGCTTCGGTGGATTTGGTGGCGGTATGTCTGGTGGCGGTGGAGCGTCAGGGAGATGGTGAGTCAGTTGTTGGAGATCGGTCAATGATATAGCAAGGAGGGTTCGCATAGTGGTCTAGTGCACACGCTTGGAAAGCGTGCGTGGGGCAACCCACCAGGAGTTCGAATCTCCTACCCTCCGCCAAAAAGTGAAATCGCTTCCGAAAACCGATTTCACTTTTTGGCGGCAGTTTTTACTTGAAGTTCGAACTTTTTTCGCCGAAAATCCTGAATAATTATTTCCTTGAATGAAATGCGGTTTAAAACAGTTTGTAACTGTTTTAGCTTCGCAACGTTTTTTTCTTGAAATCACAAAAAGTGGAGAGGGCGGACGGAGGACTGGGGGTATGGGGGAAGGACTCCGTCCGCCCTCACTATTTGTTTTTTGCCGTGTCGCCTTACTGGTTTTTTTGGGCGGGCGAGGGGGTGATGGAAAATAAATGATATATTTTAATTTATGTAAAAATGTTAAAATAAGATTCCTTTATGGAAGAAATAAATAATAAAATAATCATATACAACACAGAGGATGGACAAACCAAAATTGATGTCCGTCTTGATAATGACACCGTATGGCTCACTCAGGATCAAATGGCAGAGCTTTTTGACAAGTCAAAATCTACTATAAATGAACATATTCAGAATATTTATACAGAAAGTGAGCTTATTTTAGAACAAACTATGAGAAAATTCGGAAATTCCGAATTTTCTACTAAGACCACCAAGCCAACTAATTTTTACAACCTAGACGTTGTTATTTCTGTCGGATACCGTGTTAGCTCATTTCGAGGTACTCAATTTCGTATCTGGGCAACGCAAAAGTTAAAAGAATATATCGTGAAAGGTTTTACTTTGGACGATGAACGTTTAGCGGAAGGTAAAGTGACCAGAGGATATTTCGAAGAGTTTGAAGAACGGATCAGAAAAATTCGAACTTCTGAAAATAATTTCTATCAAAAGGTTAGGGATGTTTTTGCTACTAGTGCTGATTACAATCCGAAGTTGGATTATGCCAAGCAATTTTTTGCCACCGTGCAAAATAAATTTCATTTTGCTATTACGGGTTTGACTGCTGCGGAGATTGTAATCAAGCGGATTGATAGTGAGAAAATAAATATGGGGCTTACAAGTTGGAAAGGAGAGATTATTACTCGTGATCAAGCAGAGATCGCAAAGAATTATCTTGAAGAATTGGAATTGAAGAGATTAAATTTACTCGTTGAACAATTTCTGTCCTTTGCCGAATTACAAAGCGTAGAAAAACGCGTCATGTATATGGAGGATTGGATACAAAAATTGGATGCTTTTCTAATATTGAACGACAAAGAGATTCTCGGTAATTCGGGTAGAATATCCCGCAAAGACATGGAACGAAAAGTCCGCGTAGAGTTAGAGCGATTCAGTCGTGGGCAGTTGAAATAGTATGCGGACAATTTGTAGTATAATGTTAGCAATATGAAAAATCACCAAAAAGGTTTTATTGTACCATTACTAATTATAATCGCAGTGTTAATTATAGGAGGTGGTCTATACTATTTCTCAAAAAATACCAAACTGGCATATATTTTAGGTGTCAGTGCTGGAATAAGAGAAATAAACCCTCAAAGTTTTAGTAAAAGTGATCCTGTATATTTCAAATATCAAGGAAAAGTCTATTATTCTGCTACATTATTTGGTGGTCGTGGTACGCCTCAGCTTGTAAATGGAGCTGACGCAGAGAGCTTTAATGAACGTAAATTATCAACTGGGCAAGAATACGGTGTAGATAAGAATTTCGCATACTGTGCTGGAAGCAAATTGAACGGTAGCGATGGTCCAACTTTTAACGATAATGACCCAAATTACGCTTTTGATAAAATTCAGGCGTATTATCCTCTTTGTAGAGTAATTGAAGGATCTAACGGATCAAGTTTTCAAGTTATTCAAGTGGGAACATATGCTAAAGATAAAAATCATGTCTATCGCTACGGAACAGTGATATCAGGTGCGGACGCACCCACTTTCCAGATTTTGGCTGATTCCTACATGAAGGACAAAAATAATGTCTATTATGCTACACATCGGCACGATGAAGTCAAAGGTGAAATTTATGAAGTGAAAAAAATCGAATTAGCTGATACCATCTCATTCACTGTTCTGAAAGATGGTTTTGCCGAAGATAAGAACCATAAATACCTTAATGGTGGAGTTACGTCAGCTGATTACTTATCAATGAAATCCTATCCTGAAACACCTTATGTCACCGACAAAACCAAAGCTTATTACAACGGGGTAGTTTTGATAAATGCAGATCCAAATACATTTGAGATTTTCGATTCATATAAGTACGGAAATGGCTATTATGCAAAAGACAAAAATCAAGTATATTTCGAAGATAACATTGTAACTGGAGCTGACCCATCAAGTTTTGTTATCTACGGAGTATACGCAAATGACAAGAATTTTGTGTTTTATAAAGGAAAGAAAATTGCAAACAGCGATGGCTCTAGTTTCAAGTATGATCAAGTACAAGGAACTGGAAAAGATAAAAACTATGTTTACGCG
>JANXZK010000014.1 GCA_025355565.1 bacterium | reverse complement strand
TGAAGCAACCTTTTTGGAATCTTTTTTATAGAGATTTTTCAACTCTTTTATGAAGGCTTTCAAAATTGGGACATAGATTGTTGAGTGATAATCACCAAGCTCGCTCCATTTTTTCTTCGCCCCACTTTCTTTCCTAATTTTTTCTAAATTATTAAAAATGGGTATTACTGCATCAAAGTATTCATTAGATGTTTTCACTCCGAGCCATTTTTCGCCAAAATCAATATTCCCAGAAAGACGAGAATGTTTTACGGCATGATGATTATTTTTAGCCGATACACCAATTTCCCATTTTTGTAACAAGCGTATCGCCAAAACATCTCTTACATCACCAGATTTTCCGAAGTTATCAGATAAGATTTCAAGTTGTAAGATATCTGCCTCACCAATGTCATTTGAAAGTCGTGGTTCTATATCCATTAAGAAATTAACGGCAAAACTTGCAGAGAGTGAATATCCACTTTGCTCGCTTGAATTCACATTTTCAAAACACCATTTTGCAATTTCAAATGCAGAGTTCTTTATAACTTGAACATTGGTTTTGTCCTTTAACTTTTCCTCAAATTGAACGAGGAGAGCGTATTCAAAGGATTTACCAGTCGTCATTTGTTTTGATTCTGTTGTGGTCATAATTTATTTAATCAAATTATCAATACTGATTCCCAACCCTTCGGCAATTTTAATAACAGTTTGGATTGACGGTTTCGTTATCACATTTGATTCAATCTTTGTCAGTGTTGTATAGGGAATATCACACTTTCTCGCAAGAGCGTCCTGTGTCAGTCCCTGCTTTGCTCGAAAGACTTTTATTTTATCCCCAAATTTCTTTATTTTGTTTACTTTCCATAGTATGATAGTAGACGTATGAGCGTTGAAACTAACCCTCACAACTATGCTAACATGAAAAACACTTTTTCTCATTTTTTTTAAGCTCGCCCGAATATCGCCAAAAGAAATCAGCGGAGCAAACAGTCTGGCGGAGCGGAAGCTGTGCGCGATACAGGATTCTTTCCTTACAGGAACGGTACAGTCTTCGTGTTTCTGGCCATCCTGTGGCTGTCCAGAAATATACTCAGACTTTTCGAATCCTTGGACGCGAACTTACAGTTCGCTAGTGGTATTCGGTAGTCTGTGCGCGATACAGGATTCGAACCTGTGACCCTCCCCACGTCAAGGGGATGCTCTACCAACTGAGCTAACCGCGCGTGATATTGATATATAACTAAAGCAGATCGATGGTCTCGATATTCGCAAATCTCTACGCATCAATATATCAAAAAATAGGGAATTTACAACACGCCCGCCACCTTTCACCCGCCACCCATCCTGTTTCTGATTACTGATTACTGATTACCCATTACCCATTACCCATTACCAATTACTAACCTCCAATCTCTAATATCTAACCTCTCCTCTCTACTTCAGCACCACCCCCTTCACTCTATCTAGCTTCGTTCCATAGACTACGACATTGTCGAGACTAGGTCCGCCAGGACCATTGACCAATTCCAGTTTGACTATCTCGCCATTCAGTACCTCGTCGGAGAAATATTGATCGAAAATGAGATTACCCACAGAATAATACACGGGGACGCCGGCGATAGTCTCGTTACTCATGATGACATGCGGATGGGAACCGATGACTGCTTTTGCGCCAGCGGCGATGAAGCTCCGTGCCTGAGTGCGCATCTTTACAGTAGGCGACGGTGTGTATTCTGGGCCCCAATGCGGCATGACGATGACAAAGTTGCCGTCTTTAGTGAGTTGTCGGATTTGAGCGAGCACATTGTCAATGCCGCCTTGAAAAGCGTGATAGCCGACAAAGGCGATCTTCATGCCTTTACTATCCAAGACTAGCGATGTCGAGGCAGTATTCCATGGACTTCCGAACCATTTAATTCCAGACTTTTTCAACCATTGTTTTGTTTCCGTGACACCTGCCGCACCAAAGTTGTCTTCATGGTTGTTAGCGAGACTCACCGCGGTGATGCCGGCATTCGCGAGCGCTTTTATGCTACTCGGAGCAAATGTGAATGTGAGATCCTGAGTTATGACGCCGTTCGGAAGTAGTGTCTTTGAAGGATACGTCGTTACGGGGCCCTCGAGATTTGCTATCACGATGTCTGCGCTTCTAAATAATGATGAAAGGGAAGCAAATAGATAGTCATAGCCTTTCTTTTGACCGATTGAGCGTATCTTCCTGTCCAGCATGATGTCGCCACCGATCAAGATCGTTGTTGGGGGAGATGACAGAGGTATCGCTTTGGAAACTGTATCTTCTATGAATGAGGTCGTGTCGGACAACGCTTTCTTGAAATCACGCGTCGAGTTCAGGATGTTAGCAGTATTATTTGCGGCTGGTATCATGTCGACTTTACTCAACTGTGGTGCTGATCTCTCTCTACTATGTCCAAAAGCGAGCTGTACCCCTTGCGCACCGGCCCAAAGAGAACCTGCACCGAAAAATATCGCAGCGATGATGCTCATGATCGGCAATCTATTTCGAGGTTCATTTTCACCGTACATAGAAATATTGTAACACGAAATTTGTACATAGAAAAAACACCCTGCCGAAGCAGAGCGTTTTTCCTTAGGACGTACTTGCGTGAGTTATACGCGTGTAACGTTCTTTGCACTTGGGCCCTTTTGACCATCGACTACTTCGAAGTTCAATGTGTCGCCTTCTTTGAGGTCGGCAAAAGTGACTCCTTGTAGATCGTTCGAATGGAAGAAGAGGTCCTTAGCTTCGCCTTCGCGAGAGATAAAGCCAAATCCCTTTGCATTCAAAGTCTTTAGTGTTCCTGTCATTTGATTGAAGAAATTTAAATTGATCTAATATAAAGAAATTCGACTAGTTCCTTGTAAAGGTAATGATAGCACAAGTAGGGAAATTGTCCTAATTTTGACGTCTATCATGTCGAAAATAGCCCTCTACAGCTCGTTTCTGATGAAGTTCTCTATGCTGTCACCGGGGATGTCAAAGTACGGAGATCTTTCATTGTCTATCGTGCTGGAAGACAATACGTGGAACAGTTTGAATCTTTGGACACTGCTGCGTCCATATTTTTTATCAAGAGTTTGTGCAAAGTTCGCTATCTTTTCCATAGTAGCGAAATCGTCTTCGTCGCGACATTTACTTTTGATGATATCTCGTAGTTCTAGGATGGTCGCATCCTCGCTGTACGGTTCTTGTTCCAATCTTGAGAAATTCATATGTGTATTATAGCAGATTCGCATTATCGCCGGTAGTGTCGTTATAAGGTGTAATACCAAAGCGAAAATGACACCCCTTCCAAAGCGAAAATGACACCCCCCATGTATTAACATACGATTAGGCATATTACTTAACATATATATGCCGTGGAAGATATTAAACTCACAGCCTCTGAACAAGAGCGGTACG
>JANXZK010000013.1 GCA_025355565.1 bacterium | reverse complement strand
GCCCCAGCACCGGCTGGATGTAGACCAATACCGGGCAAGCGTCCGTCGTGACGATATGACTCTGAAACGGCGGAACCCAAGCCTTGTGAACCTTGGGATTCATGTCCGCGATCGCCCCAGTTACGTCGTAACCCGCTGTTGGCGGCGCTATTTGCGCTTGACTACTGATGTTGATTACGGCCACGCAAAGCATGGCCCCGACAATTGACCATTTATTGTTCTTCATATAAGTTTTTACCCTCCTCAATCTATCAGCCGAAAGCCCAGACAGAGCCTTCTATCCATGTTTATGCAAGTTAGCTGTTCAATCGTTTGGGTATGCTTTCTGTCCCCTTTCTACCAAATCATTGACTCTTTGTCAATAGTGAAATCAATATGATATAATAAACCGATGACCTTGAGCTCATTTATATACGCATTGATCGCCGGACTCCTCCCCTCCCTCATCTGGCTATGGTTCTGGCTCCGAGAAGACAGCGAGCACGGCGAACCAAAATGGCTCCTAGCCGCTTCATTCATTGGAGGCATTATAGCTGTATTATTCGCCATACTCCTGGAAAAATGGATATCAGAGAGCGTCGGAGATAGCAATCTGAAATATACCCTTTGGGCCGCCACAGAAGAACTGCTAAAATTCATGGCTGTCACCATCATCGTCCTCCAATCCAAATACAACGACGAGCCATTGAAGCCGATGATATATTGTATCGTCGTCGCGCTCGGCTTCGCGGCACTCGAAAATGCTCTATTTCTATTGGAACCAGTATCGATAGGAGCGATCGCAGAGAGCATCGTGACTGGCAATATGCGCTTCATAGGTGCCACACTCGTACACATAGTGAGCTCCGCCGCAGTCGGCTTCGCATTGGGTGTCACTTACTATAGGAGTATCGGAGCAAAATTCGTAGGCATCATCTCGGGGTTAGTGGCGGCTATCACCATACACGCCGTATTCAACATCTCCGTTGTTAGTACCGATCCAAATGACATATTGAAGATCTTTGCCTGGATCTGGGGAGCGGTGATCATCTTGATCATTCTATTCGAAGAGGTGAAGGCCGTGAGACCGCGGACTGTTTGATGATCAGGTAGGGGGTCACTACTTGTCCACTTCCATTAAATTTGAAAATCGTATAAAATAATCAGGTAACTTAAGTTGTAAAAAACAAAATCATGGCAAAAGAAAAAAGATCATTTTTCGAAAGACTCACAGGTAGCGTCCGTATGGACGAAGCTGAGGAAGTCGAGTCAAAGCCGACAAAGAAAGGCAGTGGTGCCACTGATGTTGCCGCGTGGATCGACCAGGAAACAGAACAAGAGGGCGAACTCACCGTCGACGTTTATCAGACACCTGAAATGATCATCATAAAGTCCATGATCGCGGGAGTCAGACCGGAAGACTTGGATATTTCTATAACGAGAGACATGGTTACCATCCGTGGCAGACGCGAGGAAGAAAAGATCGCCCGCGATGACGACTATTTCGCGAGGGAGCTTTACTGGGGTTCATTTTCCCGCTCCATTTCCCTGCCAGAAGAGATCGACGTAGACGAGTCCGAAGCGATCGAGAAACATGGACTACTCATCTTGAAGCTCCCAAAGTTAGACAAGAAAAGGCAGTCGAAACTCAAGGTAAAAACCGCCTAATACTTCATACTCTATATATCGAGCGTCGCCAACTTTGCATTTGACTGAATGAATGATTTTCTCGCTGGCACATCGTCACCCATCAACATGTCAAACACTTTATCAGCCTCCTGGACGTCTTCTATAGTTACCTGCTTCAAGATACGTCTAGCAGGGTCCATGGTCGTCTCCCACAATTCATCTGAGTTCATCTCTCCTAGACCCTTGTAGCGCTGGATGGAGATCTTCTGCTGTTTCAGAGGCTTGCTAGCTTCGATCTCTCCTGCTGTCGCCACATCATCCTTGTCTGCACCTGCCGCATCCAACAACCTATCCTTATCATCCTCGAGAGCTGCACTCTCTGCAGCAGCCGTCTCACTATCGATCTCTGTCATCTGCGACTCATCAAAGTCCTTACCGAGGGCCTTTTCTTTGGCAGCATCATCATAGAAATACATGATCTCTTTGCCACGCTTGACTTTGTAGAGCGGTGGCTGAGCGATATAGACATGGCCTCCATCGATGAGCGGTCGGAAATATCTGTAAAGCAAGGTCAATATGAGCGTACGGATGTGCGCTCCGTCTACGTCTGCATCCGAAGCGAGGATGATCTTGTGATATCGGAGTTTAGATATGTCGAATGTGTCGCCGATCGCGGTACCAAGGGCCAACACGATGTTCTTGATCATCTCTGAAGCGAGCATACGATCGAGTCGAGCACGTTCGATGTTCAAGATCTTTCCACGCAAAGGCAATATCGCCTGGATACGTCGATCACGGCCCTGCTTGGCTGTACCACCAGCAGAATCTCCCTCGACTATGAATATCTCAGACTCGGCAGGACTGTCTGACTGACAATCAGCGAGCTTGCCAGGCAATGTCATCCCTTCGAGAGCTCCTTTGCGTAGCACACTATCCTTGGCAGCCTTTGCGGCCTTTCTGGCCTTCATCGCCAAGATAACTTTATTGATGATCGCTCGCGCATCCTCAGGATTTTCCTCCAAGAACGCGGTGAATGCATCACCGAATACACCGGCAACTGCGCCTTGTGCTTCCATGCTACCGAGTTTGGCCTTGGTTTGGCCCTCGAATTGGATCTCGCGCAATTTCACAGACACTACAGCGGTTAAGCCCTCCAACGCATCATCACCGGTAAATGTGTCTTCACCATTCTTTGACAAGTTATTGTTCTTGGCATAGGTATTCAATGTCCTCGTAAGCGCAGTCTTGAATCCGGTGATATGTGTGCCTCCTTCTGCCGTGTATATATTGTTAGCAAACGGCATAACTCTGGCCGAGACATCATCAGCGTATTGGAGTGCTACTTCGACTGACTCTACACCTTCGACCTGTTTATCGACATAGAAAATATTTTTATGCGACGGCTTCAATAGCTGATTGGTAAATCTGATGAGCGATACCAGACCACCTTCAAAAAAGAACGTGTACGACGGAGCTTCCACTCCGCTTTCACGCAGATAGAATAATTCGTCATCAGAACCGAAGCCGTCAACTTCTCTACTCGCATCGATGACTGAGATACGCAATCCTTTTACTAGATATGCCTGCTGACGCATATGCTGGACGATGCGATTCCATTCAAAATGAATGCCTTCCTTGAATATCTCCACATCTGGCTCGAATGTGACGATCGTCCCATGTTGCTCGGTAGAGCCGATCTTCTTCACTGCCGCCTTTCTCTTGCCTCGGGAATATTCCTGCATATATACACCACCTTCTTTGTGGACGACGACTTTCATATAAACAGATAGAGCATTTACCACTGATGCTCCCACCCCATGCAACCCACCGGAAACTTTGTAACCTGTATTTTCACCGCCAAATTTGCCTCCGGCATGTAGGACTGTCATGATCGTCTCCAGAGCAGAAACCTTTGTCTGTTTATGTATATCGATCGGTATGCCGCGACCATTGTCTGTGACACGTACTCTATTGTGAGGTAATAGGACGATCTCGATATCATTGGCAAAACCTCCCATCGCCTCATCGCGACAGTTATCGAATATCTCTGTGATAAGATGATGCAGACCGTCTGGTCCAGTCGTACCGATATACATGCCTGGACGCTTCCTTACTGGGTCCAATCCTTCGAGTACTGTGATCGATGACGCATCATAACTACCTTCACCAGCGGCCTTTTTGGTGGTCTTCTTATCTTTCAATGTTTTGGTTGTTTCTGACATAAATGTCGATATCCTTGATTATCCTGATCGATTTATCTTATAAAAAAATGACAAACATTCAAACACTAACCGCTAATCTTCTATAGAACATAAATTTGCGATAATATGGCTAAGACATTGACTTTTTTTGACCTCAAATATCATCAAACTTATGCTATAAGTATACCATTTTGGGGTATGGAATGGAAGGTATAGATATGTCACGAGATATCGCTTCGCAAATTGCGAGGGAGTGAGGGGACAGGCAGGGAGGGGTTACATAGATATATTTTTTACCTCACCTCCCAACCCTTCCCTTTCAAGACCGAATTGATCGACTCCATTATCTTGGCCGCTTCGTCATCAGTCAAAGTCCTTTCCATAGATTGGAAAACCATGCGGAAAGCGTAGGAGACTTTTCCATCCTTCTTGAATGTATCAAATAATGAATGACGTGCTAATAATTTTATAGCACTGAATTCGTCCGTAGAGCCCGCACTTCTCATACCACCTTCGATCACTGACCAAACCCGATCTGCCGCGACCGACTCTGGCACGAAGACTGCGATATCGCGCACGATGAATGGGTACGGCGATATTTTCTCGTATATATTGGTCGAAGCTGGCCCAAAGCCAAGATCATCATACGAAGCATTGGCAGGTAACGTGTAAGACTCCAGCAATTCATTGAGACCAATCTCGCATACGGATACTACACCTTTTTCAGTAATCTCAACAGTCATAACGTTCTCTACGCTATTTTTCCCGCCCATTTGTTCACCGATCGCCAAATCATTTATCCCAAGTTCCTTTCCGAGTGCATTCACGGTGTTGGTGATAAGTTTCTTTCCATTCAACCCCTTCACTTTCTTGACCTGCACCGCACCGATCGCGAGATGGATAGATTCGCCAGCATTGCTAAAGACATGACCGATTTCGAAAACTTTGACAGCTTCTAGACCTATGAGATCTGCATTCAAAACATTCCTTAGAACGCAAGAAAGCATGCCGTCGCTTAGATCCATACGCGCGAAGGCTTTGTCTTTGGCGAGAGGTTTTGCCGCTTCGATCTCACCCTTTGCGACCAATGAATATAGGCTGACCTCCGAATATCCCTGTGCCACAAGGATATTTTTTATCTTCTCGCAGAGATAGTATATCGGCAGAACACGAATCTTGCCCTCCGGCTTTGGTGGCAATACTCCGATAACGTGTTCGTATCCGTAGATCCTCCCGACTTCTTCTACGATGTCATCAGATATAGTCAGATCGAGACGATCAAATGGAATCGTTAGTTTCCATGGGGACTCGTTGGTTTTTGGCGTTCGGCTATCGATCATCGGACCGTCGGTAATCCCGATCCCTAGATCCTCCAAGATCTTCCGCGACGTCTCCAATGGTACTTCTATACCCAACCTCTCGCTGATATATCTTGGGTCGATCTCGATCACTGTTTGGACAGCCTTGGTCGGGTACATATCCACGATCGGTCCGAACCTAGCATCCGGGATCGCTTGTAGGATAAGTGCTGACAATTCATTCATCCCCTCGATCGCGAGCTCTGGCGTGATCTCATTTTCATATCTCTTCGATGATTCACTGCGCAGATCATACTTCGTCGAAGTCCTACGCACCGCTGTCGGCTCGAAATTGGCTGACTCCAAGATGAGTCGCTTTGTTTGTGCGGTGATAGCCGCGCGTTTGCCACCCTTTACACCGGCGATAGCTAGAGGGCCGTCATCATCGGCGATCACATGATCGAGTTCGGTAAGTTCAACCTCTCTCGCACCTGCCTGGGCAGCCGAATCGAGGAGCGCGATCTTCTCACCTTTCTTCGCCGCACGAACGACGATATTACCCTCTACCTTGTCAGCATCGAAAGCGTGCAATGGCTGACCTATGTCGAACATCACATAATTGGTCGCATCGACGATGGCATCGATAGTCCTCTGACCGATAGCATTCAAGGCGGCCTCGATATTCGCCGGTGACTTTCCGATCGTGTTCAATGCTACATACCTGCCAACATAACGCCTGCAAAATCCAGCTGCCTGGATCTCGATGGATGGTTTCGTCTTCGTCGTTTCCATGATCTTTGTTGGTTTCTTGGCAACACGAGGGATCTGTGTCAGTGAAAAGACTTCATCGGCGATGCCTCTGTGAGACAGTGCATAATGCGCCCGATCTGGGAGAACCTTCAGATCTAGAATAGTATCTGTGACTTTTCCACTCTTTCCTATTGACTCATCAATGCTCTCAACTTCGCATGCACGGAATATGAAAAGTTCCTCCAGCTTTTCTGGACTTGGAAGCGGTTTTGCAAAATATGTCTGTAACCAGTTGTAGGAGATCTTCATTGGAGTAAATATTTATGTATCGACTATTCTACCTTCTCAAACCTACGGACGTGCTTACCATCGATCTCGACCATTCCTTCAAATTCCGCCACCGGTCTTACCCAATATTTCGATTTGTCGTTGTCATAGAGAGCTTCATAAACGACAACATCTGCCAACGTTTCCGAATCTTTTGCAACAAAATGCACCCTATATTCATTGCCTTTTTTTGAATGCCTGTATTTTCCGGGTTTGATGGTCATCAATACATATTATCATATTTCTGGTCTTAGAATAGATATGTTATCTATTAGATATATGTCTTCTTACAAAAAACACCTCGCATGAGGCGTCTTTTGTTGTGCCTGCTCTTCAGTTTAGGGAAATTCCATGACTGAACAGGGCTTGCGCCCACAGACACAACTATATATTACTCTCAATATATCTCATGTCAAAAATGAGAAAATCTCAACCGAAAAGCAGATCAGTGATGCAAAAAGCAAGAGTGGCATTTTAACTTTGGAACCAACCAGAGAAGCATTTCTACTTGGAAACAGAGCCATGAAAGATTTTGTGGATGGAAACGACGATGAAAAGCGTACTATCGCTTCAAAGATACTTTGGAACCTTTCCATGAGAGACGGAGCCATGGCTCAAGTAAGCTACAGAAGTCCCTATGACATCATGGCAAATGCACCCAAAACAGGTGATATTAAAACTTTGCTGGCCGTCTGGGATGTTATCCGAACGGAGTTAAGCCGATAAATTGAGACTTTTTCTATATGGCATTACATGCCGCATCCCATGTATCCACTATATTCTTCGTCTTCAACCACGTATCCGCTATTATTTTTCTCAGATCTTGATGCTGAGGATATCCGTAATCATTTGCAGTCATAAGATCAGAACATTCCAAATTCAATAAAATAGTCAGTGCCTCTTTAACATCGTTATATTTATTCATTCCTAACCTTACAATCTCTCGTTCCCCAAATTTCTCCCAGGTATAAAAATGCCATAATTCATGCATTGCAGTACCATTTATATTTACCGCATTGGTTGATACATAGAAAAACTTATGTTTTGTATTGTATGGAAATCTACCTGTTATCGTTAAATAACCGGTTATTGTGTCTGAAATTTGCACCCCGAAAATATCTTTTGCACGTTTTTCAAATCTCGCACCTACTTGATCCCAAGTATTTTGCATGGAAATGCAAAGGGTTTCTGGTTGAATCTTGTTATCTAAAATGTATCTTCTGACAAACTCTCTCACTTTGTTTCTGTCATTAATATCAGACGTAAAAGCTTCAAGAGCCAAATAAGTCTTGGTCTTACTGCCAGGCTGATTGATCGAACCGGCACCCTTTGAGAGCAGGCAATCTATATCCTTATCCTCGTCGTATTTAAATAGTATTTTCATAGAAAGTAAAGTATATCGAATTGTAATATTATAACAATCATACTTATGGAAATAAAGGCTCCCGCAGACTTTTAGATCTACGGGAGTTTGAGTATTCACTTACGTGATGACTTACGCAACGGTTTCGCAATTCGGCGGGGCGCAATCACAATCGCAGTCATCACCAGACGACGCGACGCTGCGATGTACAATGCCCTGCGGACGAGACTGGGGAACTATTCCCGTTAACGGTAACTCAAGCAGTTGTATAGCTGAATCCATATTTTTCACCTCCTTTCTTGTAGAGATAAGATTATTTCCAACCAGGAATACAATCCTGAGGTTTGAAAGATGTCCAAAACATCATACATCCGCCACCGCACATGTCGAACTTCTCACAGTCGACGCATTTGGTTGAAGGGTATGATGTAATCCGATCATACAGTTTTGTCACTAACGGACTATTCAAGTGTGACAACAATGAATTTCCATCATTGAAATCTACACCGTATTTTCCTATGGGACAATCCGTAAGACTGTTGCAGACTGCGATACAGCCGAAAGCTTGTGAGAATATGAAGGTGATCATTGTCATAATCGAGTTTTTCAAACTCAATATCATATCGTATCTCATGTATGCAGTTCCAATGCACGCTTCTTGAATTCATATGTGTAATGTATCGACCTTTCGCTACAGTGAAAAACACACGGGTGCTTTTTGAACTCCACTATTTCTTCCTTTGTGAAAATTGTTCTCATGTTTCTTTTGTTAATTGTTAGTAATTCTAACAAAAGAAATCGATGGGCGTACCCACTAAATGGGGCCCAGATCATGGCTGACCGTCTGTGATGTTATTGGAACCTTCTTAATGTAATATTGGGAGTAATTCTCGTGCCCTTTCCACTGAACGAACGCCTATTTTGCCCCAATTAGAAAGATATTTTTCGTAATTTACAGGGTCAATCAGTTTTACAGCCGTAATCACACCACCTGCTGGATCTGCTATAAAGTCACCATAAGGCCTAACCTTGCATACATAACGAAGCTGGTATGAAAAAACACCCTGACCTGATCTGCTACCTTTTTGGTAGCCCAACGGCACGAATGAAAGTACTTCCATGTTTGATTCTTCTCTGATCTCTCGTTTGAGTGCATCTTCATATGTTTCCCCTGGCTCAATTCTTCCTCCTGGGAAACCCCATTCTCTTTCTTTTCCACCAAAGAAACCAAAAACAATGACAAGCTTGCCATCGCAAAAACATATCCCATAACTTTGTTTGCAAAAAGCCACATCCAATTCTACAAAACTATTTGCATCCACATATTCAAAAGTCACTGACGGGTCTTGTTTGAATTGTTCAATAATCTTCATGTGTTTGCTGGCCTCCTCGAGCTAGAACCATGGTCGGTCAAAGCCATGTTTAACGGAATTGTTTAGTTCTAGCTTACCACATCGACGCGTCTCGTGCGCTAGCAAAAAGTGACAAAAGTGACACAAGAGTGACTATGAAAGTTACAGATGACTGTCATTTTTGTTGACGTTGTTGTGTCAGTAACCTAGAATATTGTTTATGTGTTAAAATCCAATCATGGAATTAATCAGGAATCTCAGCAATTTAAACAAAGAAGACTCCGAAATCGCCGGTGGAAAAGGGGCTTCTCTTGGAGAAATGACTCGTGCAGGAATCTCTGTACCACCCGGCTTCGTTGTGCTTTCAAACGCATTTGAAAAATTTATCCAGGAAACCGATCTACTCCAAGAAATAGATGCGATTTTGAGTACAGTCAACCATAAAAATATACAAACAGTAGAACTAGCTTCTGAAAAAATTAAGGGTCTTATTATCTCACAGAAAATACCAGAAGATATTACCAGTGAAATCAAGAAACATTTTAATGCCCTAAACACGAAATGTGTGGCGGTTCGTTCTTCGGCAACAACTGAAGACGGCAAAGACCACTCATGGGCCGGGCAACTTGAATCATACCTAAACACCACCGAAACTAATCTGTTTGATAATATGAAACTCTGCTGGGCGTCTTTATTTACTCCTCGCTCAATCTTTTACCGATTTGAGAGAGGTTTACACAAAATTAAAATATCTGTGGCGGTAGTTATTCAAAAAATGATTAAATCTGAAATGTCTGGAGTCGCATTTTCCGTTCATCCTGTTACAGAAAATGCGAATCAACTTGTCATCGAAGCTGCATACGGATTAGGTGAAGCTATTGTTTCAGGACAGATTACCCCAAATAGCTATATTGTTGAAAAGATCCCAAGAAAAATAATTGACATAAACGTCTTCGAACAAGCTAGGGGTTTATACCCGAAAGATGGTGGTGGTAATGAATGGAGAGACCTGAAAGATAATGGAAAGAAACAAGTTCTTGATCAAGACCAGATTTTAAACCTTACAGAAATAATCTTAAAGATAGAAAGTCACTACGGTTTCCCGTGTGATATTGAGTGGGCATATGAAAACGATGAATTCTTCATAATGCAAAGTCGACCAATTACCACTCTTTCAAAATAATTTGAATCATCAAAAAAAGAAATGGGCACACGAAACTTTCGTTTCGTGTGCCCATTAAACTATCACTCTGAAATCTCAATTGCTGCAACAATCTTTGAAACCTCCTCCACAACAGTCCTCTCACAGATCTGATGTTTTTGAAGGTCAACCAGGTGAGTGCCCCTGTCATAAGGATCCTCCATAACGATATGTGTATGTCTAACTCCTAGAGACTTCACATACTCGTGCGAATCACCTGACAGGGTGTAAATCCGGTCAAATCCCCCCAAGTTAAACACCTCAACAGGCGTTGCACGATGGTTATCAAGATTGACCATGCCATTCGTTAGCGAGAAAACAGACTCCACAGCTTCTTTACTCGCTCTTTGTCCAGTCAACCCCCATTTCTGAGTCTTAGCGCCCGCACTCATGACAACATGACTGACGCCAAGCCGAAACCTTAAGATTGCTGCAAACAGAGGACTACGAAGCTTATTTGCCGAGCAGAGAACAAGGATAACCATGCCTCCCTCCTTTCTTTTTAAACAATTTTTATTCCAAGATCATCCGTATAAATGATGGCATTTTTATTAAAGGTTGTCAAACAAATGCAGACCACTACTATTTATAGTAAAATGAGCACAATCATGAAAATATATGCAATCAGACACGGCCTCAGCGAATGCAACAAACGAGGTGTTATAAATGGTCAAAAAATCAACGATTCTTTGACTGAAGACGCCTACAAAACAGTGATGAATACAATCCCTGCTCTACCAAAAAAAATATCTGCTATATATTCATCTGATTTACTCAGAGCTACCCAAACAGCCGACATTATAAACAAGAACTTCAATCTACAAATCAGTCTTAGACCAGAATTACGTGAGGTTGATTTTGGTTCTTTAACTGGTCGTTCATGGACCGATATAGAAAACAATGAATTAAGAGGTCTTAGAGAAAAATATAAACAATCACAATACGATTTCCATGAATTTTCTGGAGAATCAGTTGAAGATGTAGAAAAAAGAGTGGTCAATTTTGTTGAAGAATTAAAAAACAAACATAACAACGACGAAGTTGTTATTATCACTCACGGAGGAATTTTAAGACTCATGAATCATATATATAAAAAGAAAGACTTAGATTTAATAAACAACGGGTCTGTCAATATTTTTAACTTCAATTAAATGACTAAAATAAAAATTTGCGGCATAAAAACTATCGAAGAAGCAAGATCAGCTCACGACATGGGTGCTGATTATCTCGGTTTACTAGTCGATATACCCAAAACGAATCTGAGTTTAACGCAAAATGAAACAAAGACAATAGTGTCTAGCAACCCAGATCTTAAATTTGTAATATTAACTTTAGAAAATAATCCTAAAAAACTTTTAGAAATTATTCAGAAAATATCCCCCTGGGGTGTGCAACTGTTACGTCCGACAGTTGAATGTCTTGAAAGTCTATTGGGTAAAACAAGCACCAAAATAATTCCCGTCGTCCACGTCGTCAACGAACAGTCAGAAAACTTAGCTAAACAGTTTTATAGCGCGGACTTTATATTATTAGACTCAAAAATGGACAATCAACTAGGTGGGACAGGAAAACTACACGACTGGAACATAAGCAAAAAAATAATTGAAAATTCCCCTATCCCAATTTTTCTTGCAGGTGGCTTAAATGAAGAAAATGTTTTGTCTGCAATAGTCGCACTTAATCCATTCGCTGTTGACGTAGAATCATCTCTTAGAAATGCTCAAGGTTTCAGAGATCTAAATAAAGTTAAAAACTTTATCAATAAGGTTAAATCCTAATTAAAATCATCGGTAAAAGGGCCGAATACCTTATTTCTCAAAAGCCAACTCCAATGCACATTTGGGGATTTTGTTAGTTTATTTTTGCCAACTTTAAAAGTTATAACTAATGGTTCTTTTTTTTCAAAAACAGTCTCTTTCGTCGCATCATAAAAAAGAATTTGAGAAGAACATATATTTCTTTTATCTTCGTTGCTTGCAAGTATTATGTTACATTGAATTTCCTGACCTCTTGCGTAAATAAACTTTTCCCACTTAGAAGAATCCTCCTTAGGTATCATTGATGGAACAAGTATTAGATCTAAATTCTGTTTTGAGAGAAAATACGACAGTTTTGGATTTAGAAGATCGTAACACACCAATATTGCTAGCCTAACACCATTATAATCAATTATTTCTGGCAAAAATTCTTTATCTTCTGTTTTCTTTTCATTAGCAAATAAAGTATTTTTATTAATTTTTACGTCAACTCCATCCTTAACAAAGAAAGTCTCTGGGCCGTTTATCCCATATCCCCCATACACAGTTCCGCTAGCAAAAATTCCCTTTTGCACCACCATCCTGGAAAAAGGGTATGATTCCGCGAAAAGAGATAGGTTGGACCTATTTTTTAATTGAAAATCCTTTGCAAGAGATACGTCCTTTTCATTCGACTGTACTTTCCCGCAAAAAACCGACACACTTATTTCAGTTAAATCGAAAAAGGTCTCTTCTATTTCTGCCTCAATCTCACCAGAAACTTTATACTTCCTAGAATCTTGAGTTTTTGACACTAGTGTCCTAGTCAAATCTTTATTGTCAAATATCTTACCAAATGGCACATAAGGTTCATCTTTCGTCCATTGTCTAACGATATCATTAATTTTCAATTTGTTTTTGGCGTAACACAAGGAATACGGACCAAGAATGAACATTATCTCTCTTTCAATATAGCCATCTTTTTCTTCCTGAGACAAAACAACGAATTTATTATCAGGAAAAGTGTTCTTTACGAAAGATGTTGTTTTAAGATTAACATCTTCTAATAATTCATTGAACCAATTTTGTTTAATGTTTGTCATTATTTTTACACTTTTTCTATCTCGCCAGTATTACCGTTAACTGAGATGAGGTCACCATCTTTTAAATTACCGAAAAGCTCTTTTACTCCAACAACACAAACTTTTTTTATTTCCCTGCAAAATATTGCTGCATGCGACAGTAATCCACCATGTTCTGTAATCACTGCTCCAGCACTTAGAATTTCCACACACATCTCAGGAGTGGTACTCTTTGCGATTAGTATGTCCTCATTTGAATATAAAAGACCTTTGGAATAGACCCGGACTCTTCCTTTTACCAAGCCACCTGATGCAGCAATTCCTTTTAGTGTCATGAATGTTATTTTATTAAATTAAGTATGCCTTTTTCTAAATACTCAATTGGTATTAAACAGGTCTTGATATACATTTCTTTCACTATTTCAGGAAACGGAGAGCTTAGAAACATTAATTGTTCATTCGGTATTTTGAGCCCAAAAGAATCATAAATCTGTTGAATTACATATTTCCGATCAAAAGTGTTCAAGCCTTTTATATCACCAACCTTTTCTACCAATTTTTGGTTTAGATCATCTGTATCCATACCACTAAGCTTGCCGTTTGTCTCCTTATACACTTTTGAGGAATCAAGATTCTCTGGACTAATTACATGCTCAAAATAATCGACGGCCATCCCTTCTTTCGGAGATTTTATTACAACGTTGAAATCCAAACCTGTTCTGTAGTAATAACGATATGCGTATTTTTTGTCGAAAAACAACTGAACCCCAAATGACCGAAAAATAGGATTTACCATCTCGACTAAGTTATCGAGAAGAAAAACCGTTCGCCTTGCTGACACCTCATCTGTATCGTTTTCAATTAGCCAATGTGGCATTATAGTCGAACTATTTTTCCTTAGTGAAAGATCGTCTTCCCGCAGTATTGATATTTTTGATATTATCAAATTGAGTAAATTTGAATAATTTTCAGCTCCCATAATTTCCTTAACTTTTTCATTGAGGAAGAAAAAAATTAGATTTGAAAGTTTGCCAGGATAGAATCCATTTTTAAATAAATCATCCGCTGAATCACCTGAGCCCAAGACACTTTCAGCAAGTAATTTCATGAAAAATGGACCCGAATAATACATAGCTTCAACTGAGCTTATTGGCCACTGTGACAATATGTCAGAATTATGTTGTATTTTGGCAACATCCTCAGATATACAAATTTTGATGTTTTTTAGGTCCATATTTGTTACTTAGATTAGCAACATCAAGATAATAACATATCCATCAAATATCTCTAAATTATCTAGATTCCCCCTCTTTTTCGTGGTATAATCACGGCTGTTTAGAATTAACACTAAAAACATGACCAATCCAACCAATTCGTTAACATCTAGAAAAAAACTGCTCACCAAGCACAAAGTAAGAGCTAAAGGTAAGGATTTGTGGAACAAAATTTCTGTTACTGATAAAAAGAATGTAATATCATCCGTAGTACCAAAAAAATTTTCCGAACTGAGGATTACAAGCGGTTCTACTGGTGATCCGCTTTACGTATTCTATTCAGAAGAAGCGGTCAATGCTTTTATAAACCGCACTCGTGTATCTTTGAAAAAATCAGGGGTAACTAAAAAAGATATTGCACTCAACTTATTTGCTTATGGTAATTATGTCCCCGGAAGCATGTACGAGAAAGCCTGCCAGCTTGAAAAAATAGCGGTGTTGCCGTTAGGTGCACCAAACACATACTCAAAAGAAAAAGTTGTGGAGTGTATGCACAAAATCAGACCATCTGTATGGCTTTCTGTGCCAAGCTATGCCTTAGGTCTATTAGGTGTTCTACGTGACCTTAATTCGGACTACAAACCAAAGAAAGTTATAGTAGCCGGCGAGAAGCTTCTGGAGTCATACATTGAAAGCTTTAAGAAATTTGGGGTCGAAGTTTCAAACCACTTTGGACTGACTGAATGCCCAGCAATAGGAGTATCAAAAAAGAACAATTTGCTTTCTATAGAAGTAATCAATGACGGTATTTATGCCGAAGCAATAAAAAATGAGGATGGACTTCATTTTGTAATTACCGACTTAAATAATTATTCTACTCCAATAATTAGATACGATACAAAAGATATTATCAAGGATATCAAACTTAACAAAGACGGCTCATTAAAAGAGTTCTTACTTGTTGGGAGGAATGATGATCTGATTAAATTACAAGGAACACTGACTTCAAAAGCTAAACTCATCGAAATATTAAATAAATTCACAGATAAATTTATTATTAACATAAAAACAAAAGAGGATAAAGATTGGCTGGAGATTACCATCGACAATCATTTCAAAGAAAGAGAAAGAGATATTCAACAGTCATTGGCCTTCATTTCTTGCAAAAAGGAAATCATCTTTAACGAAAACGTGGAAGTCCCTAAAACAATCTCAAACAAGATAAAACATATTGTTGATTTAAGAAAGTGAAAAAAAAGTTATTAATAATTGGAGCATCAAGTTGCCTGGCGCACGCCATATCAGGAACATTAAATGATTCTGATTATTTGTTGATCGGAACCTACAACAACCACTACCCCCAAGACACAGAAAATTATAAAAGTCTGATCAAAATCGACTTCAATGAAGAAGACCAGATCAAAAAGATTGACGATGTCTTATCCACCGCAGATGATATCGTTTTTACCATAGGCGAGTCTGACTATTTAGATGAGGAAAAGTCAAGCAAAAACGTCACCACATTAAAAAACTTATTAGATCATCTGAAGGATTCATCTATCAAAAACATAAGAGTGATTTTTTGTTCCTCTTCTTCTGTTTACGGTGATTCAGATTCAAGCATTATCCTTGAAGACTCGAGAAAGAACTCTGTAAGCATTTACGGCAAAAATAAATTACTAGCCGAGGAGACACTCCATCAATCTGGTATTCCATACATAATAATAAGATTCCCAATAATTTTAGGCAAATCGTTTAAAACCAAATTTATCAGATTGAAAGAAGCAATAATCGATAATAAAGCAGCTATTTTTGGCGACGGTAACAATAGATTTAGTTTTATTCACGAAAAAGATCTGACCGGCGCATTATTATCAATATTAGAAAAAAAGGAGATCAAAAACATAGACATTAATCTCTCCGACGAGCCAGTCAAACAAAAGGATTTTATAAATCAATTGTATTTACTTATAAATAAAGAAAAAACACCGCGTAACATCCCAATTAGTGATGCTATTAAACAAGCAGAGAAAGAGCTCGAGAACTTTAACGCAGGGAAAGGTAGACCTTCCCTTTTCAAAGAAGACGTTCTAGGTTTTTCGAGAGACAGGGCTTTCGATTGCACAAAAGCAAAGAAACTTCTGGATTGGAATCCTCAGCACACCATTAAAGATGCCGCAGAAAACACTTTCAACAATCTAAACTTCATAGAAAGGTCAGAGGGTGTGAAGATATTAAAGTTCTTGTTTCCAAACAAAACTCTTCCGGTGAAAATTTATAAGAAAGTTGAAGATTTTAAAATATCCGATTTTCAATATAACGACGAATTTATTTGGAGTGTAACAATAAGAGATGATGGGGGAAGCGTTATTAATACAGGGCATCTTTTTTCCAGAAACCCAGAAACCATAAGAAAGTTTATGATTAAAAACAGTTCAGACACGAAAAGTTATTCCGTTAGAATCTCACCAGTTAAAGAAGACATACTGTATTATGGGTCTTTCCTTATCGATAATAATAGTTTTGGAGACAAAGCGATTATTACATTGTCAAAAAAAAGTTCAGCTCAATTCACAAAATCTGAGAAAGGAGAATCTTTTAAGCTACTACCCCGTGATATTGATCCAGAAATAGCTATGGAGTATTTAAATGGTAAATTTGTCGGCAATACGACTGGACTAAACGAATATTTAACAGAAATTGCCAATGACATCGAAAATGTTAAATCTTACATGCAAATAACAAGACGTGAAAATCTAATCATGCCTCTGCTCTTCATAATTAATAAGAAAAAAGGAGTACAATACATAAGCATGGGATTTTAAAATATTTTATGAAAAAAAGAGACATAAAAACTGAATTAAAGAAAGTTATAAAAAGAGAAGTAAAAGCTTCGAAAATGAGACTCGGTATTCCCCAGCCTCCTCTTATACAAAATCACTTTTTAAGAGAGATGACCAAACTCCTTCGCTATAATCCAAATAATATTGGGACAACAACAAGAATGATGACGTCAGAAGATAGTTGCCGAAAATTAGAGAAAAGACTCATAAAAAAACTTGCAGGCTGGTTTGGAGACCCAGATGCTGATGGCTATGTCACTAGCGGTTCGACGGAAGGTAATATAATGGGTCTTTGGATAGCCAGAGAAGAATTAAAGAAATACGGTAAACCGATAGTTATTGCTCATAAAGAAAGCCATTATTCCATAGATAAGGCTTGCAGGATATTGGACCTAGAGCTTTTTAAGACTAATACCGAGAACTGGAAAGAACCACTTAATGGTAAATTACTCAAGGAGATTATAGGAGACAAAAAGCGACCTGTAATCTGTGTGGCCACCATAGGCCACACATCGACCGGTATTATTGATGATGTCTTATCTATATCTAATTATCTAAAAGAAAACCACAAACATATCTACCTGCACTTAGACGCTGCCATAGGCGGACTCTTTGTGACACTAACCGAGAGCCAGAAAATTGATTTTTCTCGTACAGAAGTTCAATCAATAACATTTGATTTCCACAAATATGGTTTATTTTATTACCCTTCCGGTATTTTCATGTGTCGAAAAGATCTTCAAAGTAAAATAATAAATAAAATTGATGAGTACGTAAGTATTTTTGATGATACATTAATTGGTTCTCGATCTGGAACAATACCCGCAATAATGTGGGCCAACATAGAATACTTAGAGAAACGGGGCTTGATCGATAGAATAGATCACATCATAAAAAACAAAAATATATTTATTAAAGAATTAGTTTCAAAGAAAGTTAGATATATATCCGAAGAAAGAATGCCCGTAGTTTGCTTCTTTTTAGACAAAAAGATCCCAGACAACACTGAATTGAAATATAGGATACATCACATAAAAAGACCGGAGGGTTATTGTTACACCATTTTTTTCTTTCCAGAATATTCTGATAGTTACACAAATCTACTCAAGAGCCTCTAGTATTTCATAACCAGTATTGTTTGGCGTTGATACGAAAATGTCCATGCCCTTTTTTTCAAATAAACCCTGTATCGTCTTTGGATCACGAGTCAATGCATATATAGCGGGGCCACAAGATGATACTGAGATAATTGGACTGTCCTCATTCTTCATCTTTATAAGCTCCTCCATCAGTTCATATAAACCACTCCATGTTACGGAGTCTATCTTTAGGCTACCTGTCTCAAATCTATAGTACTTAATCACCTCTCCAATCATGCCCATATCGTTATTCATTATCGAAGGAATCAATTCATGCAATACTTTCCATGCAATTTCCTTTGAAAAATCATCCCTGGACTCAATCATTTTATCGAACTGTTTCGTTTCAATACTCATCAATTCCAGAGCGTCTCGCTTTTTGTAAAATTTTGGTATACCAAAAACAAAAGTATACTCATTTGGTATATCATTTCGAAGCACCACATTTGATTCACCTACAATTATTTGCATACCACCACTATATAGTGCTACTGACGGCGAACCACCATTGCATTGAACGTGTATCAAATTTTGATCATCTCCATCTATTTCCTCACCATGATTTTGAGAAATAAACAACGAAAGCTGCCTTCTGTCTAAAGGTTTCCCGTACATCTCATTTATAGCAATGCACACTGCTGTTATTAGACTAGAGGATGAACCGAGTCCAGAGTGCGGAAAGTCATGAATATTATTCGCCTCAACAACCAGACCTTCATCTATATTCAAAACATTTTTCATAATAATAGCTGCATGCCTAACTATAGATTTCCTTCTTGTGTTGCCCGTCACTTCTATTTCAGAAGAATTGTGATTGACAGCGACCTCTGAATAAGTACTTGCATTAACAGAAAAAGCTAGCTCACCAGCGTTATAAACAAACTCTTTCTCAGGTTTAGTAAGTGTCTTCAAATCAAAACACATAGTATTCAGTCTCGCAGGAACAGTGACTTTAATTGATCTATACTTTAACGAAGGCCTTTTTATTGGCCCTTTTACTGGATTATGTATCTTTCCAGCGCTGAATATTTTTAGATGATTACCTGAATTCATAAAATACTTTGGGTACGCAAGATTGTTGTATGATAACACCAAAACCGATATCAATCCTACTATTAAATCTAAAGGTGTTGAAACCCAGTGCAAAAACCAGTGCATTAGTTTCTTTTCTGCTAGATTTGTCATGCGTTCGATGGTACGCCGTTTGATGTCGGCTAGCCATGAGTCGCTAAGGGGGTTATTCATGTTTTCAAGCTTCAATCTAGTGTCAACTGTACACTAACCCAGTGCATAATTTGACCGTTAGCTATCAACATGTCAATGAAATCTTTTGGCCAGAAGCAAAGGGGTAACTTCATCGCCAATGAAAACTTGCCGCTGGCAATCTTAACAAGTTTGGGGTAAATACTTACAATGTGTCTGACCATCACTGCCGGCTCCACAACATATTCAACATGAGATTTACCACCGAAAAACGCAGGAGTGCATGGACTAATATTTAGACGCCGAGCACCACAGTCCATAGCGAATTGAGCGATATCTAAGATATGTCCAGCACAGAGTCGATTATATACCGTACTCGCCCCCACACTGAATTGTTTAAACGCCCTACAAAGACCCTTGACCATTGGCGCATACCGACTCGAGACTGTAGCACTATGCAACAGTTGAGCACTGTGAGCCTTGATTGATATGCTTACAGTATCATTACTACAGCTTACATATCGTTCCCAAAACTCATCGTCACTAAACTGAATCGCATTCGTAACGATCGTTGTTTTGATCTTATACTGTACACAGAGTTGATTAAACTCGATTAGATGAGGCCAAAGGGTTGGTTCTCCACCAATAATTGTAATATTACCAATTCCAAATCCGTGATGGACCTATCGATTTTGAATGAATTGAAAACATGAACAGCACCGTACCTATAGATTTGGCCAGAATCAGAATATTTCCGTCCAATGAGTTTATAATGTTTGTAAGTTTATTGAGCTCGACTTTCATATCTATCAATTCACCGCCGTTTGACCAATGATCATAATATTGTACCGACACTGATTTAAAATCATCGCCAAAATAGTCGCGCGCTTTTTCCGCCCATATTTTATCAGACGAGCCATTGCCTGGGATGATAATGAGATGCGGTTTATTCATAATCTTTTATAGAAACATAATATATGTTTACTCCCCCAAATGCGCCTGATGTACTGGTGAGTTCAATGTGTTCAGATCCTTCCAGATCGTTATGAGTTCAAAACTGATCTACCAATCTGAGATCGCCAGTATACAGATATCTGATATCATCGATACCGAATCTGAGCATGGCGACCCGATCTAGTCCGAAACCAAATGCAAATCCTTGATAGATCGTGGGATCGATACCAGCGGCTCTCAAAACATTTGGATGGACGAGGCCAGCACCGCCCATCTCCAGCCATTTACCTTTCCACTGCATATCGACTTCGACGCTCGGCTCCGTGAATGAAAAAAAGCTCGGTCGAAAACGGATGACGACGTCGTCACCAAAGATGTGCTTGAACATCATCTCGAGAACCCCCTTCAGGTGCGCCAATGTCACATTCTCGTCGACATATAGAGCTTCGAGCTGATGGAACTGCGCCTCATGAGTCGCGTCAGTCGCTTCGTTCCTATAGACTTTGCCAGGAACGACGATCCTGATCGGCGGCTTATTATTTTCCATGAATCTGATCTGCACCGAAGAAGTGTGAGTGCGCAGAACCGATCGTTCACCTAACATGTTCTTCTCGCCTGCACCATCGTTCATCTTCATCTTTCCATTTTGCTTTATCCAAAACGTATCCTGCATATCTCGTGCCGGGTGATCTTTGGGAATATTCAATGCATCAAAGTTATGAAACTCATCTTCGAGCTCCGGCCCATCGGCTATCTCGAATCCTAGCTCCTGGAAGACAGGATATATCGCCCTTATGATCTGCGTTATCGGGTGTAAGTGCCCTTTCTGGTCTGGCTTCATATGGGTGTAACTACCTCTCTTGGATACCTGAACTGGTGATGTTCAATTTGACGGAGGAAATTACGTCTAACTTACCAACAGTTGAACAAGTTGTTTTGAAGATATATTGACCTAACAAGGTATCCGCTGTAGTCGTCAATTTTATGGGCACAACTGTCGCAGTCGTGATTAAAGTCAATGCTTTCCAATCATCGAGCGAGTTTTCAATAACGGTGAGAAATGGAGTGATAGTCCTACGACATTCATCAAATGTACTTGGTGTCTTGATGTTTTCGAGGAAATAGAAGCTTTGTCCTCTCCTTCTGACTTCTGACTTATTAGGGTTCGCATAATACTGAGGAGGCCCTTCTAAAGGACCAACCAGATCTGTGGTGTCATCGGAGTTATCGTTCAATGGTTTTATCGCTCGATTGATAAGGAGTTTCAAAGGTCCGCCGTTGCCAGGATTAATACCGCTACACGATGCAGCGACATTAACATTTGCCTCGTACGGGTCAGAAATCAAACCACGTGAATCAATGGCTGTGATCTGCAAATTATGTTGTCCTATACCACTAAGATGCAATGTAATCGGATAATTTCTGCCTTGTTCTGTAAGTCCTAATGGTGGGTATCTAGTATCAGCACCTGAATTCGCATCATGAACATTATAATAGATATCATCATTTTCCGCATCCGAGGAATTCACTTGTATCGTAAAAGGTGAACCATCATTTATACATGGCACCAACCCTGTAACAGCGGGCTTATTGGGGGATGTATTGGTGGGTGGCCCGCCAGTGGCTGGGATCGAGTCACAAGTCACACTACCAGACTTTTGTGGTGAACCGGAGTCCTTCACGGTAAAAGTTTGAGTTTGAGGTGGAGTCGCATTCGGTGTGTAAAATATCGTAATGCTCTTCCAACGACTTGACTCGGACACCGTTGCGCCATTCCAATAGAAAGATCCATCAGGTATACCAGGAGGCAAAGTCGCCGTAAATGTCACATAGTCCCCAGCTAAAGGAACTTCTGTTTCGTCGGCAGAGCACGTGAGTGCTAACGACGCTGACGGAGATATTGCCTGAACAGTCACCGTATCTGTCGCTTGTTTACTACCATTAGAACACGTTATATTATAGGTGTATACCTTCCCAGCCACTGACAATGGTCCAGTGATAAATCCAGGATTAGTGTTCGCAGTGGTTACGACGCCAGTCTTTGCGACGCCATTCGAAGCCCAATCACCAGAAGTCGTGCACGATGTCGCACCGACTGATGTCCATGTTAGCGATGAATTCGCTGTCAGACTTGCGACTACCGAGGTTGGATTTGCATTCAGATCAACACTGATCGACTGACCATCACCACCGCCACCATCGAAATTTACCGTGACGTCTCGTGCGGTCGTTCCAAACAATATACTGCATGGGACAGAATTACCTGTACATGCGCCAGACCATCCTTGGAAATTGCTCATAGAAACTGCTGTTGGTACTATCATAACTTGCGTGTTTGGCACCAGCGTATAGCTACATGGAGATGGTCCAGTGCATGTAACAGTGGTCCAAATCGATGGATTATTAAGTGTTATTTCCGAATATTGTGTATATGCACTATTTGGCGCCGTATTCACCATGACGCTACCTATATGGTTACCAGCAAAATGTACAGTCAATTTAGGAGCAACTGCCTCAGCGACAGTGAATGTTTTCGTAAACGAAGTTTCTCCTTGCCCGTTCAACACGCCACTAATATTCCAATCCATCAACTTAAAATATACTGTCACTGTATATGTTCCGGGAGCGTTGATCGTCACGTTTCTGGTTCTTGACGATGTTCCCCAATAAGGCAGAAAAGGATTAGTTGACTGCAGATAGCTCTCAGAAAGGATATTTCTGCCATTTGGTCCCCTCACAGTTGCTCTTGACAGCACGGATATGTAGGCGCCGTTGCTACAGCGTAGGTGTGTAGCAGATTCATAATCTGTGATAGTGATAGTATCGCCAACCTGATATCCAGATGTTGCACTCGTCGAACGACCAGCCTTGAATATCTCAAAGTCGGCACTCGCATACACTGGAAATATCCGACCACCAGACTGAATCATCGCACCTATATAACTGGCTCTCACGATCTGTACCGTAGAAAATGCCGAAACGATGATGATCAAGAAAAGCAATACCTTTGGGTCTATCTGTTTCCTCTTCTTTTTTATGAGCAATATCATCAAGATGATGAGTGCGAAGAAAACGAGGGTAACGAGAACTCTCACTACAGATAGATACCGATCTGCTCCCGCATTTTCCGATCCCCCATTTATCACATCTTGAGAAGTATCTCTAGGAGTGTCGAAAGACGTATCCGCGACGATAACATTATTGACAGGATTTGTGACAGTCACCTTCGTAGTGAACCCATTACAATCAGTCCTCATAGGTACATTGACCACGAGACTCTGTTCCTCGACGATCGATGGCGAGAAGGATGTCGTCTCCGCACAACGCACACCGTCTCTGCTGATAGATATAGTGCCTAACAATGTTCCAGTAGCCACCGTCGTAGAGGCTCTCGCTCCGGGAAATGCATCGGCTCGCGGAGACCATAGTATCTTGACCGAAGCCGTATCACCTGCGAGATATGACTTTTTGTCCAACTGGACACGGTTCAATGTTCCACTCTCACCGCGGATGACATAGTGGAATCCGACTTCTCCGATCGGATCACTGCCATTCAACACAGTGACTATAGAGCTATAAGCCTGGGGCTTGGTAGGTACGGTTACTGCGATCTTGACAGTCGAAGTGGCGTTCTTGATCGTTACTTCCAAAAGTTTTGATTCTCCCATAGATGGACCCTGGAGTGAACGTTCATAGGTTTTTATGTTCGGTGACAGAGTGTACGAGCGCTTCGCGCTATTTACAACGATGCAATTCAGAAATAACTTTTCCGTAGGATCTATATCGACACCCTGATTCAGGTCATACTTGGTCGTGCCAGATACTGTGAGATAACAAGACTGGCTGTTCAAATACAATATATCGGCTATCTTCTTTATAACGACACCCTCTCTCATACGCGTAACTAGCGGCATACCGCTCGCAGTTTTTGCCTGCAACACGATCTTGCTGTTGCCGTAGATATAGCTCGGTACGGATACTTCTATCGCTTGAGGTGAAGAAGCATTTGCAGACAGATATATGTTCTCATCATATACATAGTCTTTTTCCGCACCATTGTCCGCTACGATCGACAGGGCATAGTTCACATCGTTTATAGGTTGGCTTCCATTTGTAAAAGCAAAACTGACTTTGATCTTCCTCGTGCTCTCATCATATGAATATTGAAAATCGTTTATGGACACATCTGCGATGATGACCGGCTGAGAATCCTGACCAGCCAAGCCGGCTCGGTCTGCACCGTTCGACACCATCGTCTGACCGAATACCGATATCGGCACAAAAACAAATATTGGAACAATGAGCGCAAGGATTTTTTTCATGTATTTAAAACTAGCTAGTAAATCTACCGCGTAATTATAGCACACGAGCCTATAGAATTATTCGCTCTAGAATGTGGACAACGCCCCACCCTTGTTTACCGTTTACCAACTCCCCCTACCTAAAATACTCCGGCGTATTCTCATTCATCCAATCCAGCTGCTCACGCATCGCCGCGGCGGCACCTATCAGATTGTGAACCGAGCCTCTTTCAAGCATGACGACGAATGCGTACTTCGGCGCGTCATACGGCCAGAAACCTGTGATCCAGGAATTGACCTTGTCCTTGGAAACACCCAATTCCGCCGTACCGGACTTGCCGGCGATCTTTACATATGGAACATTCAAGGCCACACTAGTACCGATCTGCGTGCTGAGACGCATGCCTTCGTGGACGATATCAAAATTTTTCTTAGCGATGGGCACAGTTGACTCGATATGTGGTGTCGCATCCTTCAATATAGTCGGAGTCAATAGTTTTCCATAATTAGCGACCGCGGCGACGCCGCGGATGATCTGCATCAGAGTCACTTGGAAACCATATTGGCCGATCGCGGTGTGATATGTGTCACCTATGTACCAGCTCTCACCGAATGTCGCCTTCTTCCACTCGGGAGTAGGGATCGTACCAGCCTTACCGAACAATACAGAATCAACCCCATCCAATGTCGTCGTACCGAATCCAAACATGCGGAGATATTTATCTATATTCAAGATGCCGAGACCCTTCTCATCCTTGTATCCTCCTCCCACAGTGTAGAAATAGACGTCTGATGACATGGCGATAGCGTGACGCAAGTCGAGAGATCCCAAGTTCTTCCAGTCCCGAAATATGGTCGATTTTGTGTCATCATAGGGGTTCGGTATCGATATAGACCCTGTAGTATGGATGATGGTATTTGGGTCGATAATACCCTCAGATAGCACTCCTAGAGCGATATAGGGCTTCACGATCGATCCTGGGGTGTATAGACCATCAACTGCCCTATTCAAAAACGGTAATGCAGGATTGTTGAGTTCTGCCCTGATAACTTTTTGGTCGTCCCTGTCCGACATCACTTGTGAACTATATTCCGGGTAGCTGGTCATCGCCAAAACTTCTCCAGTATTCACGTCGATCACAACTCCCGCTCCGCCAGAGAAGCCGACGCGTGTGGCGATATCACGGATATTTTTATAGAGTGCCGACTGCACTCGGCTATCTATGGAAAGCGCGACTGACTGACCTTGTGATGGTGGTCTGACGATATTTTCAGATACTATCTTTCCTCTGGCATCGACTTCTACTAGACGTGAACCTGATACGCCTTTTAGTTGTTCATCAAAATATTTCTCGGACCCCGCTACTCCTTGGAAGTCTTCTCGATAATAGAAGCCGTTGTTATCCTTGGACGGATACTGAACATAGCCCAATATGTGCGACAATCCCGTCGACGTCGCGTACTCGCGCGTCGAAACCAGGCTCTCTAGATCAGTAGAAGTCGGCGAGCCGATATTCGCGACCATATCAGCTGGAGCGTTCCATGCGAGCTCGATACCATTTCTATCGGTGATCACACCCCGGCCTGCGAAGATCGGCACCGGACGGAGCATATTTCTCTCGCTCCTATTCATATATTCATCGCCATGCACGATCTGCATGTCCACTGCCTGAACGATAAATATGATCGCTATCGCTGCAAAAGTCCCACCAAGGAGATACAGCGACATCCTGGATATCGACTTTTCTATCCTACCCTCGAATTGATCCCTGTCGAAATTGGGTATGTTACTAGAATCCAGCATGATCTCATCTGGATCGATCTCACGGCTTTTTCGTATGCGTCGCATTATGTTCCATCATAACAGCCAGAGGAGATTTGTAAATGTATAATTGAGATTTAAAGTAATAAGTAACAGGGAATGGTGAAGGGGACTTGTGAGCGCGACTGGCGCGAACACGAGGAATTTTTCAGCAGAAAAATATCCGTGCCCTTGAACCATTCCCTGTTACTTATTACTAAAAAGCTATCAAATTGCGAGGGAGTGAGGGGGCAGGTGCGAGGAGTTACACGGTCTCCGCTTAGCGCTTCGACCACTGTGGAGACTTGCGGGCCTTCTTTAGACCGAACTTCCTGCGTTCCTTGGCACGAGCGTCGCGCCTCAAGAAACCGAGCTTCTTTAGTTTACCTCTCATCGTAACATCGTAAACGAGTAGAGCTCGAGAGATACCATGGCGCATCGCTTCTGACTGAGCAGAGATACCACCACCAGATACGAGAGCTGTTATATGGAACTTCTCCGCGGCCTTTCCATGAGTGATAGCATCCGTGACTGTTTGTTGCATCTCCTTTGTGGCAAAATAGCCTTCGAGACTCTTGCCATTCACTTCGTAGCTGCCCTTTGACGCGATGAAGAGTCGAACACGAGCAATGGCAGTTTTACGCCTTCCAACCGCTTCAAAATATTTTCCTGTTGTCTTTGTTGTAATCATATTATTCCTTGATAGTTAAATTCAGCATCCTCTTGTCTCGAAGCTTATTGCCCGGCAACATGCGGTATATCGCTCTCCTGAATACTTCGGATATGCCACGTCGCGCGATCAGTGAAGCTAGAGTCTCGCTGTTCAAACCACCACGAGAACCGGTATATGTTACGTAAATGTCTTTGATCTTCTTCTCCGCAGAAATGTCAGCCAGATTCACATTGGAAACCTCGACTTTCGTATCAGCGACTTTGTTTTTGGCGAACGTCGGAGAATTCTTGCCCATGAGAACAGAGGCCGCTTCTGAGCAGACTCTCCCCAACTTCTTGCCCTGTGCGTCGATGCTGTATTTCATGTGTTTAAATAAAATGGAAAAATTATGATGAAAAATTATACGAACTCAATGATGGCCATCGCCGCGCCGTCCAATACTCTGTTTGGCAACTTCACAATCCTAGTATAACCCCCCTTACGGGTCTTGTACTTAGGAGCCAAGACATCGAACAGCTTCTTCGTCTCATCTGGTCCCTGGATACGGCTATTCACTATGCGTCGTCCTGCTACCGTACCAGTTTTCGCAGAAGTAATCAATTTTTCGACGAATGGACGGACTTCCTTGGCTTTTGCCAATGTCGTACGGATCTTACCATCACGAATGAGGTTGCGACCCAAAGAACGCAAGAGTGCGTGCCTCTGTGTCTTTTCTCTGCCAAATTTTCTCGTGTTTGAATGGTGTCTCATGTTAGTTAAAAAGACTTTCTACTTTTTTACTGTTTCAATGTTATCCCGTGTTGTGCCAATAATTTCTTTATCTCTTGCATACCCTTCGCTCCCAAACCGTCAACATCCATGATGTCCGACTCTTTCTTTCGAGCGAGGCCTCCTAGAGTCCTCACATTGCCGCCTGTTAGAGCTTTGACTGTTCGGGCAGAGAGTCCAAGGGAATCGATGCGAGTCTTCAATAGTTCTGTGTCAACATCTTTCAAGCTATCTCCGGCTACGCTTTTCTCATCTGCCACTTCGTCTTTGCTTCCTACTGCCTTTTTCTTGATTTCGACAACTTCCTCCTCCTTGAATCCGACGATCGCCTTTAGCTGAGTGATCATGAGGACGATGGACTTCTCCAATGCCTCATGAGGAGTGATAGTACCGTCAGTTTCGATCGAGAGACGCAGCCTGTTGAAATCTGTTCGATCCCCGACACGCATATTCTCGACTTCGTAGTTGGCTTTCCTGATAGGCGTAAAAGCGGCATCGAGTGTGATCGCACCGATCTCGACGCGATCTTTCTGGATGATCTGCTTCGAAACGTATCCCAAACCTCGTTCAGCAGTCATTTCGATAGAGATCGAAGCATCCTTCCCAGTGAGAGAGGCGATATGTAGGTCGGTATTCAAGATCTCTGCCTGACCAGGGACATCGATATCCTTGGCGGTGACTTCCTTTACACCTTTGACCTTCAATGTCAAAGTCTGAGGCTCATCTGTATCGATACGAATGCGTATCTTCTTTAGAGCCAAGAGGATCATGACGACATCTTCCTTGACACCATTCAATGTGGAAAATTCATGCTCTACACCATCGATCTTCACCTTGGTGATAGCCGCACCAGGGAGAGATGAGAGGATAATGCGTCGAAGCGAATTGCCCAGCGTGTGTCCGTAACCAGGATACAATCCATCGATCTCGTAAACACCACTCACCGCATCTTCACTGATCACTTTTGGTTTTGATGGTAGAACAACGTCGTATGTCATAGTTTTTTTATTAAAAATAAATTAGAGGATTAATTATACACTAAAATAAAGAAATGTCTAGCGTGTATAGAACTCCAACACCTGACGGACATCGAATAGAAGTTCTGTCATATCTGTGACTGGAACTCCCTCTATGGTGATCTCGTGCTTCTCCGTGTCAACCTTGATCCAGGCGGGCACCTTCACTGACTTCAATTCCTCATCCAGTTTGGCGAAAATAACCTTGTTCTTGCTGCCTTCGCGGATAGCGATCTTGTCTCCTGCTTTGACTTGGATAGATGGGATGGTGATCTTTGTACCATTCACTGTGATGTGGCCATGAGAGACCATCTGTCTCGCTGCTGATCGACTCGGAGCAAAACCGGCACGGACCATCGTATTATCGATGCGTCCTTCGAGTAGCTGTATCAGGTTCTTGGCGTTATCGCCGGATGCCTGCAATGCCTTCTTCACGTAATTCGTAAATTGCTTGCCACCGACACCGTAGCTGAAACGGGCTTTCTGCTTTTCCATCATCTGACGGCCGTACTCGCTCTTTGCACTACGACGTCGCACGGTCTTTACCTTGCGCTGTGTGCGCATAGCATACTTCTGCGTCTGTGTCTTTCGGAAGATCGGCGCTCCGAGATATCTTGCTTTTTTGTATCGTGGTCCTATTTTCATAATATTGTATTATACTCTTCGTGGTTTCTTTGGCTTCGGTCCATTGAATGGTATCGGTGTCTCATCCTTGATAGATGTGATGATGATACCCTTGCTCACAAAGCCTCTGATAGCTGACTCGCGACCTGAGCCAACACCCTTTACGACAACATCAACTTCTTTTAGTCCGATGCTCACCGCTTTCAATGCCAATGTCTCACCAACCTTAGCGGCGGCGAATGGAGTGCCCTTCTTTGCGCCGCGGAATCCCGCGCCACCTGAAGATCCCCACATGAGGGCGTTGCCTGACTTGTCTGTGAGCATGACTTTGGTGTTGTTGTACGTGGACTGGACATGGAGAATGCCTGCGTCTACACGCTTCTTCGATGATACGGCCTGAACTGCCGACTTGCCATCAGCTGTTTTCGCTCCTTCAGTTGTTACAATTCTTTTTTTTCCCATTTTATTAGTTTGATGTGATTTTCTGTTCCATGTTCTCTGTTCTCTGTTTACGGTTTACTGTTTTGTTTACTGATTACTGATCTCTATGTCTTCTCTTCTTTACGTCTGCCTGATCCCATAGTCTTTCTCACGTTACCTCGGACTGTTCGGGAGTTAGTCTTTGTTCTCTGGCCGTGAGCTGGGAGATGTCTGGCGTGACGGCTACCTCGATAGGCTTTGATATCTTTCAAGCGCTTGATATTTCCCGCGACTTCGCGTCGTAGATCACCCTCTATCTTGTAACTTTCGACGAGCTTACGGACAATGTTCTCCTGCTCAACGTTCAGGTCTTTGGCTTTCGCGCCTGGATCAACTTTGGCCTGTTTCAAAACCTTCAATGCTCGTGATCGGCCAACACCGTAAATAGCGGTGAGAGCAATCTCAAGTCTTTTGTTATCGGGTAATGTTATTCCTAAGATACGCATTTGATTTATTGTTGATTTCTGTTTACGATTTACTGATTACTGTTTACTGACTTTTAGCCTTGTCTCTGCTTGTGCCTTGGATTTGATTTGCAAACTACATACACGTAAGACCCTCGACGGACGACGGTGCATTTCGGACAAATTTTTCTTACGGCTGCTTTTACTCTCATTTTTGTTTAGTGATTGGTAATCTGTTCCCTATTTACCATTTACCGATGACTGTTTACTCGTATTAAAACCTTCTCGTGATCCTCGCTCTTCCTCCATATGGATCTAGCTCCAACTCTACCTTATCACCGATAAGAACTCGGATACGATTCATCCGCATTTTACCAGCCAAGTAGGCCAAGATGACTTCTTTTGTACCATCGAGCTCAACCTTAAACAGCGTGTTCGGCATAGCCTCGACGACTCGACCTGAGCTCGGATGTTTAGGTTTGGAAGGTGTATCCATCACGTAAAAGGACGCCTGCAGATATTAGCAGAAAACAGGTATAAAAGTCAAATTCTTGTGTTGATAGCTATCTATATAGCCTATTCGCCCTTCACATTGATCATAATCCTATCAGTATCCGAAGGTATCTTTGACCATGGCGGTACCAGTTCGCCGTCCGCATTTTCTATGACCGGAGCATACGTCTTCAATACATCCTGCGAATCAGCCAGAGACTTGCCAGCCATTTTCTTCTTCAATTCATCGACAGGAACAGTCCCCACCAATTTCATGGTACCTTTTATATTTACGATCAGCGTTCCCTTTTTGTCAGGCGCAAAATCCTTCATGTTCGTGATGCTGAAATTGAGTCCGCTCAAGCCTTGGGTAGTGAAGCCTAGATTGCCGAACGTCAATACCGCTTGCGGTCCCGCCAATTTCGATATCAAGTTGACGCTCTTGAAGATGATGCCATAAACGATCCCTTGTTGTGTGATGGTAGCTTGATTCGTATCAGTACCGCCGATAGTTGGCGCGGAGAAACTGGAAGTGTAGCTGTTATCGTACATAATGTACCCGTTCGGCACCGAATTCCTCATCTGGGTCAATAGAGAAGCGACGATCTTTGCTCTGAGTAGAGCGGTAGTCGACGCCATGACTGTTGCGCTCACGATTTTCTTTGTCCCTACTGCTCCACCGATGACGTCGGACGTCAACCTTGCATATACCGTGTCATATTTCGCACTGCCCTTGTACGCGACTATCTTGAGATCGCTGATCGGATCTGATCTCGAGATATTGTAGTCAGCCCCCGGTTGATCGGCGATCACACTGGTCGAAAGGCTTCCTGCGATGACAGAGCCGGAAGGCTTGGTGTACCCTGGTATGACTACAGAACTCTTGAGCCTATAGACGCGGCCGCTGTCATCAGACAATCTGGTTCCAGCGATGAGGCGGATCGAGCTTGCGCTATATGCATTGTAGAGATTGATCTTGCCTTCTGCCTTCGTCGAAACAGGCGGGCCGCTAGTAGCAGGGACAGTCGCACTTTCCATAGACTTCACTGTGATAACTTCATAGGAAAGGTCGTTCGTCACTCCAGGCTTGACGACGAGCGTGCTGTTTACCGTCACGGGGATGATCTTTGGAGTGATAGTGAATACTGCTCTGGAAAAATATGTCGAAGCGATGAATGCGACAATTACGACGACCACAACCGCTCCCAACGTGATCATGAGCCACATACTTTTCCTCCCGAACCTCTGACGTCTTCTAGATGGAGGCGTCATTGCCATGCGTCGCATCGGCTCTTTGTCTGATCTACCCGATATCTTCTCTGCTTTACTTTCGGTTTTTTCGCTCTTCTCGATCTTTTCTTCCTTTTCTATGATCTTGTGGATCTTCAAAGGCGCTTCACCCTTTGATATCGGCGCTCTTTCCGTGCGAGGTATGGAAATATTGCGTATCGAACGTCGATCACTCGGGACTATGTCTTGTACTCTTCGTGGCATAATATATTTACTATCATAACATACGGATCTACATAGGTCGAAGTAAATCCGCGGCGATCGCATACAAACTCAACATAACCTGTATCTCCGCGGTCGATTCGAATGTCACATGCGACGCGACCTCCTCGATCTTCAAAATCTCTACCTTCATTTTTGGATATCTCTGTTTTAAAAGCTCAACGAAATCATTTTGTCTCTCCATGGCGCCGACGATCACCTCCGTCGGAGCATCGACATCTATATGACCTATCTTCAATGATCTATCTAGCTGTTCTAGCCACGGCTCATAAGCTTTCTTGATATGCAGAGCATTCTTGCCTGTTTTTTCCACAAGCATGCTCGTGCCGTGAAGATTCAATGACGACTCCGCGGCATGTATACCGATCCTCCCTGCTCTCGCGAAGGCACGTACTACCGTCTGCGTGCCTATAGGGTATGTGCCAAAAAATGTACACGCATGTTTCCCTATCTCTATTATGTCTGTGATCTCACCATGTATGTGCAAGATCGCGTATGTGTCTTTGTCGGGAAATATCTGACCGATGCCGATATGTTGCATCAGGAGAGATGAATGAAAATAGACATCATGACCGTGAACAATATGCGCGCACATCTCTTTGAATCTTTCGACCATCCTCGTACCCGATATACTCGTCACAAAAGAGACCGAAAGGGACTTTGCCATCTTTCCTTGCCAATTTGAGATAGGATAGCCATTCAATTCTACATTGAAGATCTTTTCCTCGACGACCGTTGTCTTGTCGCTGGCTTTCACTTCGGCAGCCAATCTTTCCCGCTCGTCACGGATCATCTTGAATACCATATCATGAGTGATCGTCTCTTCCTTATCGAATGTACTGTCCGATCGTTTCGCCTCAGACAATATCCACGGCGACGAGAGGATATAGTGTACGGCAGAGATCTTACGTGGCAATCGTATCAGATCGTTCGATGTTCCTTCACAAGGTGCTCCGTTTCGCTTATACAAGAATCTCATCACTCCATCTATAGTGTGTGTTGTCGCCTTGACTGTGGCGCTGATGATCGTCCTACTATCAACACTTTTTCGATATGATACGGGCACACTGCTTGTGTATAGTATATGAGGATTTCCTCCGGTCTTCTCTAATATGAGAGCGCTGCGAACTATTGAACTTTGAACGTCCAGGATCAGGACCAATCCGTCATTTTTTCTACTAGAAAAAAGCATTGCATGTATATTGTATCATATTTTGCTGACTACCCGTCCTCGAATCACGTCCTGGAAGTGAACCTCCGCCGACTCCGTCGGCGGAGGTTCACTTGGATCTGACAGGTATATAAGTTTGACGACTAAAAATTTGTTTCCGCTGGTCTGACCGACGAGGGAGCAGTTGGCGGCGGTTGTATAAAAAATTACCGCACCAGTTTGTGCCGGTGCGGCTTTGGTTTGTCGTGCGCGTTATTGCACGATTTCCAGTTCAGAGGGATCATAGCACCCCTCAGTTCCGTCATCGTGCCGGACGTCGTAGCAGAGGCCGTGCGAGTCGTGATGTCTAAGGACTATTCCTTTGACACCCCACTTCCGTTTCGCCAGCGCCTCTTCAGTCCACTAGGTGTCAGACAACTTCTTTTCTGTGGTCCTGACCGGCGTGCCGGGATCTATAGGCGGATACTTTTCCACGAGGTCCGAGGCGGTTGGCTTGTGTCGCCGGCCCATCTGAGGATTGGTCCAGAAGCCGCGCTTTGGATCAAAGGGAAACACGATACATTCGACCATCGCCTGCGGGAAGTACTCCTTGAGCGTCCATCCTAGGCGTTCGGCCAATCGATTGCGAACCTCAACATCGCGTTCCGACTCGATGAATAGGCCGGTCACTTCGATGATAATCCCGCTTCCCAGACCGAACTTCATCATGTCGGGCGGAAAGAGGACTGTTATCCCGTACTTCCCTTTGAGACCAAGTTCGGGGACACTCTCTACGGCTTTGACGATGCCTTTGAAGATTTGAGTGAGCTTGTGCTCAGTGGACTTCGGGAGGCACCAGACTTTGATAACTAGCATTTGCTGCTCCTTTCTTTCTACTGGTTGTTTTTGAGCAGTGACATTCCTCGGTACCAATGATGGCCGAGGCACTGTTCATTTAGATCGAACACGTGTTCTTCTCCTGCGAAGTCGCCGAAGTCGCTGCGTTCGATTTTGTTCACGTACGTGAAGCGATCATCTCTTGCGAAGATTGGTCCGCGTCCGCCGTAAAAGCGGCGATCGACGACATACGCCCGATGGAGGCATGACTTCAGGAATGGCACAGCAATCTTCGCGTACCGTAGCTTCAAAAAAGCATACTGGACTTGGTTTAGTGTTGGTTTCATTTATCACCTCGTTTGTTAATGAACTGGACACAGTTTTACACATGTTGTCTAGAAAAGCAAGGGGTAAAAATTATTCTTTTACTCGCTAATTTAGTTCAAAAGACCCCGAATATTTATTCGGGATTTTCTATTTAGAAAATCTTAAGCAAAAAAACTGAAATTTTATTATTTCAAATCCTGTTAAATTCGAATCTATTCAAAGTGAACCTCCGCCGACGGAGTCGGCGGCTTCTCCCTCCGACTAGAGAGCGAGTTTTAGTTGCCCTCGGTCATCACGGTCTTGATGTTCCACATACGCGATAATTTCCTTTTCGTTCAGGCCTACAGTGGATACACAATACCCACGTGACCAGATACCCTCCCTGCCCCAGAATTGTTTTTGTAGAAAAGGAAATTTTCGCTTGAGTTCTCCGCTAGATTGCGTTTTGATGAATTGAACAACCTCGGCAGCTGAAACTCTTGGTGGTATGACGAGTACCATGTGTATATGGTTCGGTTGGACGTTCAGCTTCACTACCTCGATATCGGGATCGAGGTTTTCTGGATGTTTGAGTATTTGAAAAGCGTATTGCTGGGATACCAGGTACGAAGATTTTACGCCGATATCGAGGGGTCCAGACGATGTGATATTCAGTTTTGTAGACAGCATGACTGCTCTTTCTGAACCGCATGAGTCCAGTGTAGCAAATTATGAATCGTCTGGACGGCCGCCACTGACCCCAGGCAGAGCCTGGGGCTTAAATGCGGCTAAGTTAATTCCTAGAGGACTCTAATACCGCCTTTATCCTGCGCACTCCTTGCGCGACCGCTTCTTCTTTTTGTATTTTGAATCTCCACTTTCCATCCGGACCGGATAGCTCGATAGTATTTTTCACGTGCGGACCTCCGCAAAACTCCTTTGAATATGCCGCTACCAGATCTCCTTCGGCGGGCGGATTTGAAGCCTCACCGACGAAGTATATAGAGATCTCATTCCCATACTTCTCACTGAAAAGATGTCTAGCGCCAGTCTTTTCCGCTTCGTCACGAGACATGACGAGCTGATTTACAGATAGCCTCTCCGTGATCTTTTTATTGACGATCTCTTCAACTCTCGTTCTTTCTTCATCTGTCATCTTGGCACCGTGAGAGAAATCAAATCGTAATCTCTCCGGAGTTATATTGGAACCTTTTTGCATCACACCATCACCCAATACATCATGCAATGCTTGATGTAACAGATGTGTCGCTGTGTGATATCTCACGACCATTTCGTCATCCGCATCAGCCAAACCACCTCTAAATTTCTTCTCGGCGCCAGTGCGGGAGAGAGATTGATGCGCTCTGAATCTCAGGTCGAAGTCTTTGGTATCGATCTTCACGCCTTTCTCTTTGGCGAGTTCGAGAGTTAGTTCGAGTGGAAAACCATAGCTCGAGAATAGAGTAAAAGCATCGACGCCCTTTTCAAATTCCTTCTTTCCTTCGGCGAGAGTTTTGAGGAACTTCTGTTCTTCTTCTCCGAAAATTTCCTGCACCGTCCCCGCATCGATCTCATAGACATTGCTATACTGCTCTGCGAACATCTCGATGATCTCTCTACTGATCGATTGCTCGATCGACAATACTTTCATCTTGAAAATAGCTCTCCTGATCAATTTCCTCAAGACATATCCTCTGTCTGTATTTGATGGCGCCACTCCATCAGCTATCAAAAATGTCGCGGCGCGGAGATGATCGGCAACGATCCTGGCAGACCGGAGATCATAATTTTTAGAGGTAGCGACGATCTTTTCCATCACCGATCGGAGGAGATCCGTATCATAGATATTATCCACACCCTGCATGGTCATCGCTAACCTTTCCAACCCTGCGCCAGTATCAACGGAGAGTTTCGGGAGCTTACCTATGATATTTCCATCTTTCTTTTCATATTGCATGAAGACATCGTTCCAAACTTCGACTACTTGGCGTGTTTCATCGGCCTTCAAATACTGTTCTTTGGTGATCCCCTTGCCGGAAAAATATGGCTTGCCAGTTGTCGGATCGCCTATATCATAGAACATCTCCGAATCAGGCCCGCATGGACCATTCTCGCCGGCCTCCCACCAATTGGCCGATGCGGGCATGTAAAATATGCGACCAGCCTCACCATTCAATGTGTCACCCATAAAATCTGCGACTCTACTATTCTTGTCGCTAGCAAAAACATCTTTCCATATCTTCGCCGCCTCATCATCTCGAGATGCGAGCTCGTCGCCTTCAAATACAGTCACGTAGAGCCTATTCGGATCCAATCCGAGCCCCTCCTCTTTCGAAGTCAGGAATTCGTAGCTCCATTTGATCGCGTCTTCTTTGAAATAATCTCCGAGAGACCAGTTCCCCAACATCTCAAAAAAAGTCGCGTGAGTTTTGTCCCCGATATCGTCGATGTCGACGGTACGCAGACATTTCTGGACATCGGCTAGGCGCGCCACCTCTTTACCAGTCGCAGACTCGATAAATGGTTTGCCGAGCAAGTACGGTATGAGCGGCTGCATTCCTGCAGTATTGAAAAGTGTCGGGTTAGTTATCCCTCTTTCATCAGAAGTTATGAGAGATGCTGATTGGATGATGGTATGTCCGCGCTTTTCGAAGAATGCGAGGAATCTTTTGCGAATGTCGGCTGCAAGCATGTGGTTTCCTGATGGGATCATGGGTAAAATGTAACATATATCAGACAATTTCAAAAATGTGAACCATAGTAATCCTCCACACCTGTCCCCTCACTCACTCGCAATTTGCGAAGCGATATCTCGGCATTTTTACAAAAGACTCGAACCCTAGGCCTTTTTCTGACTTCGGAGCCACTTCCGATATTTCATATCCATATCTTCAAAACTCTTCCTATTGTCAGCGATCAATTCCTTACCATGATACATCTCGATCTTGGCATTCAATTTGACTGGACCCTTATATATCGGAACATTCTTCAACCTTTCGATCTTCTTTTTTGCGTTGGTAAGGATCGTCTCCAACGGTGCCGTAACATCTCTTATGAACGCATCGGCACTCAAAAATTTCCCAGTAGCCATTTTCACAAGTTTTTTTGCAGGATATAGTGAGGCATAAGACCAGATCTTGGTCATTTCTCTCCCGACCTTTGGATTGTCCACTATGTAGCCAAATTTCTTGAAAAAGTACTGTCGCCATTGACTGACTGTGAGATCAGCCAAACCATATCCATGATAATATGCCGAACTTTCCCACGAGTATATATGCGGCAGATTCAAAATTGAAATAGAATCCTCCGACCTGTCAAAATATTTCTTGTTCGTTCGCTTTGCGATCTCCAACAAGATCTCTCTTGTCAGATCTTTGCACTCATATATTTCTTTCTCGAATTGCACGACGAAATTGATATGCATCATGTTGAGCGGGCGCAATGGGAAGATCTTCCGCATCTTTCTTTCGAACAATTCAGATGGATACATATTTTCATCCTTGTCTCTTGCGTACCTCGTTCTCCATTCGATAGAGCTCGATATCGTATCCATGAACATGCTGTGCGTTTCAGCCCATGAGACTGTGTTCGGCGGATACTCGTGGTTGATGCACACATCTTCTTGGGTAGAATTCAATCTGTCAGCAGCGTGTCCAGCTTCATGAAAAACCGTATGAATACCTTGCATTCCCGCTCCGACTTGACCTGGTATCGCATTCGATGTGAAGCCGCTAGAGCCCGGGAGTTTCTTGCCATCATTATATCTAACCAATGTCGGATAATGACAAAAACCGTTGTTGTATTTGCCTTTCCGATCCAACAGATCTAGTTTCATCGTCCCATTCTGGTAGTCGATACCGAGCGCCGAAAATGACCGGCCCCAATACGACAAGACTTCTTCAAATTGGAAATATGGATCTTCCTCCTTTGTAAAGTCTCCGGTCATCATGTAAGCAAAATTCCACGGCTTTCTAAGGCCTGGTTTCCCCTTTTCTTCATATTGTTTTTCCAATATTCTTACATCATCAAAGGCGTATTTCGTTTTATCATAGATCCTGTCAAAGATAGAAAAGATCTCTTCTTTTTCCATATCCTCGTCGATACGAGCTTTGTAGTCATAGAAATCACTGAAACCTAGAGCTCGAGCGAACTCATTTCGCAATCGGACGATCTCGAGAAACTCGTCTAAGGTGTCGAACGGCAGCTTTTCCAATGCCTCGAAGCAGGCTTTTCTCACAGCTTCATCGGGATTCGTCCTCATCTCCACACGCATCTTGTTCTCAGAAGCTTCGACAAAACTTCCAGATTTTGGATCGATATATCCCTCCTTGCGGCTGGTTCGGACATTCATGACCTGGGCTTCCAATGCATTGACCTTATCTTTGATCGCAAACGCCTCAGGCGGCGTTTGATACAAACCAAAGAAATGATCCCATATCTTTAGCCTACGCCTGATCTCTCCTTTAGAGACTTTGATGCGATCCTGCACTTCTTTTCGCAGATCTATATCCGCTCGGAACGCATCCCTTTCTGCTTGAGCATCATTCATCTTCTTATCAACACTATGGTCGCCCATATAAGATAACCAGAAAGCATCCTCATATGCCGTATGGAGCTTCGAATACGCCGTGTTCATATAGTCGAGAAGCTGTGCACCTTTTTTCACTATTGATCTGGTTGGTTTGTGATCCTTTTTCATCTCCCAATTCTACACAAACAGCGGGTAAAAGCTACAGGTCGCATTCAGATGATGCACCCGCTTTGATCAAACCAGATCACATCAAATTAACTTCTTCAGCACCTCAAAATCTTTCTTCAAAGTTTCTCGCATACCACCATTATATAACGCGGCCGCAGGATGATATAGAGTCACGATGGTCAGAGGTTGCGGTGTATGCATCCGATCGAAACATACAGTCTCAAACGACTTTCCGTGAATCCCGCTGATCGGTCCGAGCTCTAGATCGAGATCGTATCTTTTCATCACATAGCCCATACTGTGACGACCCAAAGTTACGATAACTCGTGGTTGAATGACCTGTACTTGCCTATCGAAGAATGGTGAATAGAGAGCGATCTCTATTGGCGTCGGGTCACGATTCTCTGGTGGACGATCTTTGACGATATTCGTGATGTAAACATTTTCTCGACTTAGCCCGATCGATTCCAGTAGAACTGAAAGAAATTTCCCTGCCGCCCCACAAAACGGCTTTCCCGTTATCGCCTCTGTTTTCCCCGGCGCCTCACCAACGAACATGATCTTCGCATCATAACTACCCTCTCCGATCACTGGAGAATATTTATTTGATAAGCGATATTCGTAGAGTGGTGACGCTGTAAATCCGCACAATTCCTCACGCATTTTCTCCATTTGATCATGTTTGGTCAGATTATTCATGGATAATGGACATCATCTTCATAAGTATGATTCACTGCATAGATCCTAATATCACTTCGCCTCCTCAATGATGATCTGCGCCTCGGTCAAAATCGCCTCGTGTCTATCAACCTTAACGCCAATATCATCCAATACCCCGGGCTTTCCAACGAGATCGATGCAAACAAGGATGTTTTGCGCGACCAGATCCTTCTTTTCCTGACTAGTCAGTGAAGTTAGACAAGTTATCGGATGCAGACCATTTTGTTCGATGATCTCATGCAGGTTTCCTTTCTGCGGATAATTCCACCCGAGCAAGTTTAGATGATTGCACTCGCCGTATTTGATAGCCTTGTCGGTAAACTTGGTGTTTGTCGTCAGCCAGCGTTCAGTGAGCTTCCGTTTCTTACCTCCAAAATCGAAAGTGTTCGGTGCGATATCATCGAAACGCGCCTTCACATATAGAGCGACCTTGAGATCCGACTTCATACCAAATTCATTGTGAAACTTTGCCTCCACCATCGCCAAACTGTCGCCCTTCCAAGCGACGACATCAACTTCATGATCGACACATGTCCCCATCACGGATTGATCTGTGACCGTCTCATAACCCCACATTCTAAATATCCTCGCTACAAACTTCTCATACGGAAAACCATCAGGACCGAGCTCCATCATCGCTCTTCGTATGGAATATTTGGCTGCGAGCGGTGCGGAATGTTTACGGATCAAAGAAAATGCCTTTGTGTATATCTCATGCGTAGTCGTGCCTTCTTTCATGGTTGCTTCTACTTCGTCGACTATCTCCTCGATCGCTTCCGGCTTCACACCAACTCGACGCAGTGAACTAACTAATTTTTCTTCTTCGAATAATTGTCTGGTACCGTCTGATTTTGTGATGTTTATTACATGATTCATGAGAACATTGTAGCGCAAATGCACAATAAAGCCATATGAATACTGGGTATAAGGCTTACTCGATCACCCCACCACCCAGACATTCTTCGCCGTCATAAATAACCAAAGATTGACCTGGGGTCAGAGTATCCTGCGACTTTTCAAATTCAAGGACAGTCTCTGTTATTCCAGAAGAAACGATTCGCGCTTTCTGTAATTCTTGACGATACCGGCTACGAACGAGTAAAGGATACGACTCTCCTTGATCATCGCTCCCTGCTCTCTGTTCCTCATTTCCTATCCTATCCTCTATCGCCGGCACCCTTCCAGCGATCCAATTTATCTTCTCTAATCTCACATTTTTCGTCGCACTCGGGAGAGAATGACCAGCACCGATAGCACGATTCGATGCTGTCAATGTGTTCTGATCTACATCTTTATCTATCACATAGTAAGGTAGATCATTCGGTGTTTTTCGGTCGATGGTAAAACCGTGTCGCTCGCCGATCGTAAAAAACAATGCGCCTGGATGTGTGCCGATGACTTCGCCGATTTCATTTTGCACATTTCCATTCTTGGTCTTTATGTAATGTGAAAGGAAATCTTTGAGATCAACTTTTCCGATGAAACACAATCCTTGACTATCCTTCTTGTCAGCATTTGGCAGCTTGAACTCAACCGCCAACCTACGAACCCTCGACTTGTCAATATCACCAACCGGAAATATGATGTGCGCCAACTGATCCTGTTTCAGAGTCCAGATAAAGTAGGACTGATCTTTGTTGTGATCAATACCTGTAAATAATTTTAATGAAAGGTCAGAGCGATCTTTCGTATCGATACTCCTAGACACTGATTTCCCACTCCCGATCCGCGCGTAATGTCCAGTCGCCACGAAATCAGCACCGTGACTCATCGCAAAATCATAAAAAGCACCGAACTTTACTGTCTTATTACACATCACATCAGGATTGGGAGTTTTACCAATACGATATTCAGCGACCATATAATCGATGACCCCCCGTTTGTATTCTTTCTCGCAATCCAAGGTGATGAATGGGATTCCGAGATGAGCGGCTACTCTCATAGCGTCACGTCTCTCCTCTTTCCAATTACATTCTATCCAATCAGGTTGCCAAACTTTGATGAAAACACCAGTCACATCATATCCGGCTTTTTGGAGCAATGCCGCAGAAACAGCACTATCTACACCGCCAGATAAGCCGACGAAGACTCTAGGTTTAAGAGGGGTATCCCCAATTTTATGTTTATTCCAAATTCTTTCCATTTTTGTCTGAATAGAGTTTATTGCTTCTTTCTAGCTTCGTTTTTGGCTCGTTCGATCATAAAACTAACACCCTCGCTAATGTTTTCGTTCTCAAGACGAATATCCGGATGGCGCTCTTGAAAAACACGGTATATTTCATCAGCAAACGCCTGACCAACGAGAGGCACATTCTCGTAATCGAAAAGAACCACCTTGAATTTGTCGAGTCCTGCCAAAATTCTGCGTGCTTGCGAACGCGAAATATGAACTCCGCCGGAGGTAAACAATCTTACTCGTATTTCGGTCTTGTCGAAACCGTAATCGCTTTCATTGTTCAAATTGGTGTATTTTTTAAAGATATCGTTCAGATGCCGATCGGAGTCTGCATTGATTTTAAAAACAACTCTCGTACCACGCTTGATAGCTGATGTAGTTCGCGCGGAAATATCGTGCGATAAGTTATTCACTAACAACATTTGACCGAAACTATCCAGTGTAAACATGTCTCCTGCCTTAGAAGTGAAGAAAATTCCCTCGCCAGAGTGGGATTTTGGTATGGTCGTAGTCTTTCCCTTAAGCAAATCTTGGATAGCTTCAATTTCCGATTTCAAGTTCCGTTTTTTCATGATATTGCGGAATACACCGACGCCGGCATCATTTATGACAAAAGACAAAAACCTATCTCGCATGGTTACTTCCATAGAGATTATTTTTGATTCAGAATGTTCGATTGCATTGTTAAATATCTCTGAAAAAGCGAACGTAAAAATACTTCGCACGTTTTCCGGCAGTTCCTTGAGACGAGGCAATCTGTCTTCTATCTCTAAAAAAACTTTATGTTCTTCAAGTGATTGGTTAAGATATTTTTTCTTAAAGATGTTCGGGACCGCTTCCGGATGCTCGTTCATGTATGTTTTGGAAACATAAAAGGCGTATCGGGTTGTTCCGACCTTGATGACTCTGTCTTCTCCGACAAGTTCTGAAATAACAAGATTAACGTACTGTCGAGATACGCCGATCTTTTCAGTGATTTCTCGAGAAGTGACTTTTCCCTGTTTTTCTATTAGCTCTAAAATTTTTTCCTTATTGTTCATAAGCAACTCTATTGTAAACCAATCTAATTCTCATTGTCAAGTCATTGTCAACCAACCTATTATAACGACGAATCCACTCCTCCGTCTCTATTTCTTACTGCAGATACTTGTCCTTATTCGCTAGGTGCCCATCATGTGTCGTCGCATAATGTATCGTTCCGCGCCTATCAGCCAAGAAAAATAGATAATCGGTCTCCGTCGGCGTCACCGTTGCCAAAATGGAATCTAGACCCGGATTGGATATAGGTGTCGGCGGCAAGCCTTTGTGCGTATAGAGATTGTATGGTGAATCCATGGCGAGATCCGATTTTGTGAGCTGGGCCGAGCCCTTTCCGAGGATATAATAGAATGGCGGATCGACCTGGAGAGGCATATCCGTTGCTATCCTTTTCCACAGAACCCCCGCGATCAATTTGCGATCAGCGGTGCTCGTTGCCTCTCTCTCGACTATAGATGCCATAGCCATCACTTCAGACATAGGCTTGCCAAATGCTTGGATCGCGAGCAGTGCGGTCTTTATTTTTTGGGCATAATTATCTCGGAGAGTCTCGAGGACATGCGTCGGCGTGACATTTTCATAGAAATAGTAAGTGTCAGGAAATAGATACCCTTCGAAAGACTTGGCTATATTATAGAATGTAGTATCATCAAAACTTGGTATATTTCCCTTGATCTGCTTGCTCATCTCTTTCACTGTCATGCCCTCATACAATGTGATCGAGATCTTCGGCAAATCCTGCTCGCCGTGAGTCATACGAGATGCGACGCGCAATGCGGACTGCGGTTCATCGAACAAGTAATCACCCGCTTGCACTTGCCTGTGACCGCTCGATAGTAGCGCGTACACTTTGAATAAGAACTCGGATCTGATGATCCCATCATCATGCAGAGTCTTTGCCGCCTGGGACAAGAAGGTGCTTTTCTGGATCGTGATGATCTTGTGTGAAGGAAAATCCGCTGGCGCAATGGAATATGCAGTGACCACGACGACACATGCCATGGTGAAAACCACCGCGACGAATGTCACGTATCGGCCATGGCGACCCCAAAGAGGATCGATAAGTGACTCTAACCAATTTCTATTCGTAATATGTGTATTCATCCTTTATTCTATATAGGTAGATTCGACGGAGCCTGCGCTTTCTTCGATGGTAATCTCTCCAATGTTGGTGTTTGGGAAACAGATCCTGGGAAATGATAGATAGTAGCCAACTCTTCGGTATTCATCACCAATTTGGGACTATTGAACGGCTCGTAGAAGAAAGATCTACGCTTGTAAGCCATCAGAACCAGGCGAGACTGTCTATTTTTACGTATGTTCATGAAATCTTGCCACGGATAATCGAACCGTTGAAGCCATTTCTTGCCATTCGGTTTGAAGCCGTTGAAACCTTCAGCGCCGAATTGTTTTAGACTACCAACGACGCCACCCACTCCATATGGCGTATTGAACACATCTCTTTTTGCGATATATAAAGCACGAATACCACAATCAAATGCATACTTGGATACTCTCCTCTCGATAGATGCGACGATTTCTTGTTCACCCTTTGATAAGCGCGGAATATCGAGATATTCACCAATATCGCCTTTTTTCTTGTTCTCCGCAGCCACACCCTTGGTTTTCGGATCACGAATCATAATTTTATTTATCAGATCTTTTGCCCCTTCTTCCCACAGATCACCTCTCTTAAATATATGACCCGGCAATTTCTGATCATCCTTATGCGCGATGATCGGTATCTGTATCCAAACCTGAGCATTTGGTCCGACGCTGCCTAGAAATTCCAACAATGGTAGCAATGGATCTACTTTAAATTCCTCTTTCGGATCCTTGTCCAATCCATAATCAACATATGTTTTGATCGGGTATAGATCATCTTTGGTAAACTTGAACTCGGCAGCCCATATCTTCATCGTCTCTGGATCAAAGTGAACTGACTTCGCATAGTCTTCGACGTCTCTGACCTCAATATTAGGAAACTGCGAATACAGTGCCGATACGAGGTTCGTCTTACGCCTCTCTTCCATCCACATCATGAACTTGACTTGACCCTCTATGGAGATGAGCTCCAATGAATACCATGGCCTAGTCTCTCCTTTCCAATACTGGACGTATTGCGTTCCATCTGCCGTATTATGAAGCGCGGTCAAAAAGACCTCCATAGCGGCTGGAGATTTGAATGTATCTTTTGGCAGTTTTACTTCGACAACGCAGTATTTTATAGAGAGAAAATTCTTCGCTTGGACATAATCTATCCACAAATCACGGAATAAGATGAGTAATAGAGCCGCCAAGACTACCGGCGAGACAGCGATCATGATCTGTATGGCCTGAGGGATGACCTCGAGATTCAGAGTATGGAAGAGTGATGTGATGACCTGATCAACGGACATGCGTATATTATAACAATAAGTCCATAAACAACAAAGAAGGGTGAAGGGGATGTAATACCAAAGCGAAAATGACACCCCTTCCAAAGCGAAAATGACACCCCCCATGTATTAACATACGATTAGGCATATTACTTAACATATATATGCCGTGGAAGATATTAAACTCACAGCCTCTGAACAAGAGCGGTACG
>JANXZK010000020.1 GCA_025355565.1 bacterium | reverse complement strand
TATATCGCTCTGGGATATTCAATAGAACTAACGTACCATCCTTAAGAGTGTTTATGAATCTTTTTTGATCTTCTGGAATTGTCGCAAGTCCTTCTTTGTTTAGCTTTGTGGGATGCCAAATCAATACTGCTTCTCCTTTTTTAAATACACGTTTTGCAAATACGCCATAACCCTCAATAATAGACGGCTTCACGATAAAATCATCGTCTTCATACATAGTATTTTCTATTTCTAAAGCAGCCTCTATGAAAGCAGTGTCTCTAGTCACCATATAAGGGCCTTGATAAGTAATAGGTTTGCTTTGCTTCATTATTTCTAAAGCTTTTGGTAATGGCATCCACACAGTTTCAAATCCTTCCTCTATCTCATCTGGTTCCAATTTCGGAACACCTTTCTGTCCAATAAGTTTTACAATATAACAATAGGAAGTTTGTCTAATATTAAATTTTTTTCTGTATTCAACAATTAACCCGATTTCTTTTATTACTTCAACACCACAACCGATCTCTTCTAAACACTCCCTCTTTAAATTATTTTCATCAAAAACTACCGCTCTAGCAGCTTGACGAACATCAAAAGCGCCGGCTTCTTCATCCGAGACATTTTCTAGATTTATAAGCTTGAGCTCTTTCATGAATTAAACTTTTTCGAGTCTAAAAATACTTTGCTGGGGGGGAAGGAGTCGGACCTTCATAAACGGCTTCAAAGGCCGCTGTCCTACCATTAGACGACCCCCCAATCTCTTTCTAACAACGCATCTAAGAGTACATTTAATTTGACGAAAAATCAAACAACTCATCATCTTGCGAAAAATCCTATTACTGAGAAAAGAGAAAACCTCATATCATCCGCCGACCTCTATATTTCATTTCCGCACACTTCTACAACCGCCATTTCTAACGGCAATTGTTCGATGCAAGCTCTACCGATCTCTTCAGCCGCATCTAAAATAGAGACGAGCATTACTGGAGTCAGCAACTTTTTCACCGCCCGCGCTTCGATAAATTCCCAGTCATCGGGTGAAACTCTTTCCTTTATGCTCTCTCTAGAAGAAGCGGCGTGTTGGAGAAGCAGGATGAAACGCATCTTTTCGAGAATGAGGGTGGCAAACATGGTCATGGATATACCAGACTTCTCAGCTTCACTCACACATCGAAGAGCCTCGTCAGAATTCTTTGTGGTGAATGCGGTGATGAAACTATTGACGAGTCCCGCTCGTGGTGCGCCTGTGATATTTTCCACCTCTTCCGTGCTAATCTTTTTGTCCGGCGAAGTAGAAATGACTTTTTCTAGCATACCCAATGCATCTCTGAATGACCCATCTCCTAGTAGAGCTATGAGATCAGCCGCTCCTGGATCCAATTCATATCCTTCCTTCTTCGCTATACTCATCACCTGTTTCCTCACCACTTCTCTCACGGGTTTTTTGAAAGTGAATGTTTGGCAACGAGAGATGATCGTGTCAGGAACCTTATCTAGCTCAGTCGTCGCCAAGACGAAGATGACGTGCTTTGGCGGTTCCTCGAGAGTCTTCAAGAGCGCATTCCATGCGTCTTTGGACAACATGTGCACTTCGTCGATGATATATACCTTGTATGCGCTGGAAAATGGCGAGACGGAGACATGTTCGCGGAGTTCTCGTATATCATCGATGCCACGATTTGACGCGGCATCTATCTCATATACATCCTCCTCTGCGGTACCGAGAGATTTGGCCAATATGCGTGCTACCGTCGTCTTGCCAGTACCGCGAGATCCGGAGAACAAGTATGCGTGGGATATGCGCTGACTAGAGATGGCATCCTTGAGCACCGTGACGATCTCGTCCTGACCGACGACTTCTGACCATTTGTTCGGACGATATGTACGGTATAAGACTGGCATGGGATAAGTATAAGGCATTAACTATAAAGAATAAAGGATTTCTGACAGGATATCCGGCACAATGGGATTTTTCGGTCATGGAACAATCAAGGCCATCAATTCCTTGATCGCTAAATAGAAGAAGAGATAGAATATTTAGCAATAATTTTTGCTACACCCTTCGAATCCTTGGCACTCATCAACTCCGTGCGCAATTCTTTCGCCCCATTCCAGCCGGAAACATACGCTTTGAAATGTTTCTTCATCATATCGAAACTTTTTTGATGCTTCTCGCCACAGTAAGTCTTCTCGAATAGCTTCGTGTGTTCGACCAAGATTTTCAATCGCTCTTCTGGAGTTTTTTCAGCCCCATGCGTCCTACTCCCCGTCCCCTCTCCTCCTGCAAAAAACCATGGCTTACCAAAGGCACCTCTCCCGATCATCACGCCGTCACAACCATACTTCTCAGTATATTCACGCGCCTGTTTCATAGACCGAACGTCACCATTGCCTATGACGAGTGTCAGCGGACTGATCTCATCTCTCATTTTGATGATTGCCGGCATGAGATCCCAATGTGCGGGCTCATCCGACATCTCTTTCCTAGTACGCAAATGGATAGTTAATGCCGGCAGCTTTTGCTTCAATAGAAGTTCTATCCAACCGAGATCGATAGCATTGAAGCCGATACGTGTCTTCACGGAAACAGGAATATGTCTGCTCTGTTTTCCAACATTTCGAGCCCGACCCATCACCCTCGCCCCTTCATTCATCACTCCTTTTCGCGCTGACTCCAATATCTCTAGCGCAAGCTTCGGGTTCTTTATGAGCGCGGCACCACCACCTTGCTTCTGCACTGCTCTGTCTGGACAGCCCATATTTATATCAAGCCCATCGAAACCGAGCTCGGCTACGAGCTTTGCCGCCTTATTAATTTCCCCGGGATGACCCGTAAATAGTTGCGCGACGACAGGTCGCTCATTTTCTGAATATACTAGATCGATGAGCAACCGCTTCTGGCCGTCAGAATTCAAACCATCAGCAGAGACGAATTCGGTCCACGTCACGTCTGGCTTGCCATATTTGGCAAACATCTTTCGAAATACGGCATCGGTGACATTGGCCATAGGCGCGATCACGAAAAATGGCTTCGAGATATTTGACCAGAAACTACTGCTTACAGAAGCGACCTGCGCCGATTTACTGACCTTTTTGACTATTTCTTTCTTCATGCCAGTCGACTTTACCATGAATCGTGAATGCTTCCAATTGTGATCCCCCGAGTTTGAGTAATGTTTTGTAGGTGACCTCACAAACCTCTTTTAAGACCGAGAATAATTATTTGATTTTCGCCAACAACTTGACCATATCAGCGTCTCTCGATTCACTACCAAGGACAACCACGGCATAAGTCTCTCTACCATGATCCATGGTAAAAAGGGCTGCACTAGTACGATCAGCTTCTGTGGTATACCCGTTCTTTCCTCCGGCATAGTTAGACCAATTGAGGAAGTGGGTAGGATTTACCCATGTATGTGCACGAATGGTCTTGCTCTTCATCTTAGTTATTGCCAATATGCCAGGATCATTCTTCTCGATCCATTTCAATATGATCACAAGGTCATTCGCTGATGAGACATTGAGAGGTGTCAAACCTGATGGATCAGCAAAAGACGTACGGTATGCGCCGATCGATTGAACAAAATCATTCATCGCCAGTAAGAATTTTGATCTACCATAATATTGCGCCAGAGCCTCAGCTGTATCATTGCTCGACACCATGAGGAGAGGATAATACAGATCACTTGCGAGCATGGTCTCACCAACTTTGAGTCCGCCAGTATTTCCATAGGTCACCATGATATCTCGAGTGATCGTAATACGCGTCGTCGAAGCGATCAGTTTGCGAGCGACGATCGCCGTCACCAGTTTTGAAAGAGAGGCTATCGGAACGATCTTGTCAGCATTGAACTCGGCCTCAGTGTCCCCGTTATCGATGCTCTTTACGATGTAAGCGTCTGCAGTCATCTTTTTCACAGAGGAATTCGGCAAAGACAATGAAGCTGTACCGATCAGGTCTTCTTCTTCACTAGCGGAATATCTCACTGTCCGAGTCATGCCAGAGATAGACGTACCGTCTCCCGTCTTTGAATTAACGACTGGCGATTTTGCGCTGTTTTTTGCTTTTTCCGATGCAGATCCCGATGAATTCCACGAATATCTATTCACAGCATTAAAAACCGCCGCAATAGATGGGGCATTGATGCTATGAACCACGGATGAGATCGTTGGCCAAGCTACTTGCACGCCACGTGCGAGGCCGACACCAACTCCGAGTGCCGTCAGTCCTCCAAAGACGATGTAATAAAATGCTTTCATCTATTTTTTATGACTACTTGTAGAATACATTAGCACCATATCGGACATCAATATAGTCAAAGGTAGTCGTTGTGGCTTTTGATCTCAAAGGCCCTTTCATCGTCGACCAGAATGATAGGAGATTTGCCAATTCATAATTGAAATTTCTAGCATTATTGAAATATACGACAACGACTTGATTGCCTGAATCAGCACTAGATGCGCCACCCAAACTCACATTCTCTATATATAGCTCATATTCGCCATTATCCTTGATCAATATCGCATCTACCACTATCCCGCCATTCGTCACATTCGTATAGAACTTCTGCAAGGTGGTGAATTCCGATGTCGATGTGGCATACATACCGATCACGTCCGTCGTAGAGCTCTCATTGTCTACCAAGGTCGGCACATAGTAACGATGATAGGCATAGCCTGTGATCGACGGTGCCTTCTTGAATATGTAACCATCCAGATCGGCATAGTAACAACTGTCATCCACCTTATTTTCCCTGTCCGTTCCCGAAAAGTCTGGATAATCAGTACAGACTATAGCCGAAGGATCCCTTTCATTGACCGTGACATCGATAGTCGTACCTCCTGTATGGGAGATCTTGACCGCATCGGCACTGGGCTCCAATGCCCGTATCCTTCCCTTGATCGCCTCATCCGGAGATATGAACGTGTTCGAACGCGGAAACAAACCAAAATATTTTCCTTGTAACGATTCCAACACGGCCGCCTTTAGCGTTGAGACAGCGCCCGCATCAACACCGGCGATGTTTACTGTGTCTATCGAGAAAGCGTCGAGCGACATGAACAGCACTACTGAAAATCCTACACTAAATACGCATATAACTATCAATCCGCAGATGAGTACCACTCGAGCACGCCTACGTTTCGCAAAGTTCGTCGATTGTTTGTGGTGTTGGTGTCGTGGGGACATGATAATTTGATACTCAAAAAGCCCTGCAGGGTTTCTAGTATTTCAAGATAGATCTCCCATCTTCTACAATATACGATTAACTTCCGATAACCTCCTTTCCAAAATACGGGACGAGCACAGGTGGGACTTTGATCGTACCATCCGGTTGCTGGAAATTCTCGACGAGCGACACTAGGATACGCGGTGTCGGGATAGCGGTAGAATTCAACGAATGCGCGTAGCGCAATGCTCCATCCGCGTCACGATAGCGAATATTGAGGCGACGAGTCTGAAAATCATGGAAATATGAAGCTGAGCTGATCTCACGATATTTGGATTCCTTTGGCACCCAGAGCTCGATATCGTATTTCTTCACTTGGCCCAATCCGAGATCTGCTCCGCAATTTATGACCGTTCTATAAGGGATCCCCAATGATTCGATGAATTCTTCGGTATTTCTATTGACCTCTTCGTGGTATTTGATCGTCATTTCGTGATTGGCCTCGCAGAGCACGACTTGTTCGAGCTTATAAAATTCATTCACACGTATCAGACCACGAACATCTTTACCATGTGCACCCGCTTCACGTCGATAGCAAGGCGAGAAACCCAGATATCGTTTTGGTAATTCTGCGACAGATAGAGTCTCGTCTGCATGCATACCCATGAGCGGAACTTCGGCGGTGCCTGCTAGATAGTCATTGTCTTGGGTTTTGAACATATCTTCTTCGCCTTGAGGCAGATAACCTGTACCAAAGAGATTGATCTTCCTCACTATGATCGGTGGGATGACTGGCACGAAATTCTTTGCACCAAAGAATTTCATAGCATAGTTCCAGATCGCAAAGCATAACCGCACACCGTCACCCATGAGGAAATAACCCCGAAATCCGTGTACTTTCTGACCACGTTCTAGATCGAGCATCCCGAGCTTGGTCATGATCTCTATATGATCCTTTGGCTCAAATGCAAATGCGGTCTTTTCGCCCCAGGCCTTCACCTCCTTGTTATCTGCATCGCTATCGCCATCTGGAACGGACATATCTGGAATATTCGGCACCTGGAGCATCAGATTCTGCCAATCTTTCATTGTGGCCTTCAAACCTTCATCCTCCTTCTCGAGCGCCGCTTTCACGACTTTCATATCGGCGATGAGTTTCGCGCGATCTTCAGGAGATCTCGCGCTAGCGATGCTATTATTTGCGGCATTCTGTTCCGCGCGCAACTTTTCCGTGCCCGTCATCATCGTTCTCCTCTTGTCATCAGTTGTGATCAATCTCTCCACATCAAAATCTATATGCTTCTTCTTGGCGGCCGCGGCGATCAGTTCTCTGTTCTCACGGATAAATTTGATGTCTAACATAGTGGTTTTATTGTAGCACTGTTTTATTTGGAATTGAAGCTGATGAACAGTTAACCTTATGAGGTGATCTATAACCCCTCCCGCCTGTCCCCTCACTTCCTCGCAATTTACGGAACAATATCTCACCTTGAGCGAGGATTGCCGATCTATCGTATGTCTAAAATATCCTTTACACGCAACGCATTCTGTCTCACTGATTCTTCATAACTATTTTATCAAAATTTTATTGAAAATTCATCAGGATTTTATCTCTAATATGGTAAGTTTCAAGGATGCCAAATGAAAAACGTTACATAAAGGAATATGACAAATGGAATGAGGTGAAAAAGGAGATAAATTTACGGAAACTTGACGCCAATTTCTACGTGCTTGAAGGAGAAATCTGGTGGACTTCTATCGGCCTAAATGTCGGGCATGAAATTGATGGGAAAAATATCGATTATAGACGACCTGTTCTGATATTGAGAAAGTTTAGTGAAGATCCACAATGGGTACTACCAATCACATCGAGAGTAATACGGGACGGCGGGTATCTTCACAAAATACATGGCAGCCGGATTCATGGCTATATACCGATCCAACAATTTAGATCTATAAGCAGCAATCGTCTATTAAAGCTGGCAGGAAGACTAGATGTGCAACAAGTTGATATGATACGTAAACAACTTACCCATATCTTGATAAAATCAAATCCCCCGTAACTAGTTTGGGGGATTCGACAACCGTATCTGAAAAGTAACACTATTTTATCAAACTGAAGTCGATTGTCAAGCAAAATGCAATATACAAAACTATTTCCAAACGAATACCCTGGCCTGATGAAGCAATTGAAAATGCGTCCGACGCATATGTACATATCCGGTGCACCGATACCGAGCGATGAAAACAAATTCCTGTGTGTAGTCGGCGCAAGGAGAAACAGCGACTACGGCAAGAGGGCATGCGAGGAACTGATCTACGGTCTCAGGAATCATCCGATAGTCATCGTCTCTGGTATGGCCTTGGGCATCGATTCGATCGCCCATGTGGCAGCCATACGGAATGGTCTGCGCACGATCGCTTTCCCAGGCTCAGGTCTCGAAGATAGCGTCATATACCCGCGAGAGCATCTAGAGCTCGCCAAACACATCGTAAAGACTGGTAATACGCTACTATCATCATTCGACCCTTTCCAAGGCGGAGATAACTGGACTTTTCCCGTGAGAAATCAGCTAATGGCGGGAATCTCTCATGCCGTACTCATCGTTGAAGGTCGCAAGAAATCAGGAACCTTATTGACCGCCGAATATGCTGCCAATCTAAGCCGTGATGTGATGATCGTACCAGGGTCGATATTTTCCGACTTATCATATGGTCCGCACACGCTATACTCGGATGGTGCGAAACCTGTCATGTGTGGAGAAGACATACTACAGATACTCGGATTCGATGTTGGGCAAGACGTGCATGATGATGGGACCAGGCGCAACAGGAAAGGTGATCGAAAAATGATCGACCGTACCGAACTGCTTCTAGATCGGGCATTCCGAGAACTGCCTGAGGATCAAAAAGTCATCTTGCGTGAATTGCAATTCAAACCGTGCACGTCCCAAGAATTGATAGAGAAATTTGGCATATCCGCTGCACAATTCAGCATCATCGCGACTCGATTGGAATTGTTCGGGATCATTACTGAAACCGAAGGCACATACAGGATCGCTCGGGAGTGAGATATTTTGCAAATCAAAACATTCATGCAATACTAAGGCAGCAATGAAATTAGTTATCGTAGAATCCCCTTCGAAGTCCAAGACCATCACCAAATATCTCGGTCCAGGTTTCGTCGTGCGCGCATCGGTCGGTCATATCCGCGATCTGCCAAAGTCTAGTAAAAAAGCTATAGATATAGAAGGTGGTTTTATACCTCACTATGAGATAGTGGCAAAGAAGGAAGCAGTGATCGCCGATATAGTGAGCGAGGCCAAAAAAGCCACGGAGATCATACTCGCTACTGACCCGGACCGCGAAGGAGAAGCGATCGCTTGGCATATCGCCGAAGTCTTGCAGGAAAGGCTGGGGAGCGGCGTCGTGAGGAAGATGAAGCGCATCACTTTCCATGAGATCACCAAAGAAGCTATCTTGACTGCCATGAAGGAACCGCGCGACATCGATGAGCATTTGCGCGAAGCGCAGGAAGCTCGACGTGTCCTCGATCGTATCGTCGGATACGATCTCTCGGGACTGATATGGAAGAAAGTCCGCTACGGCCTCTCAGCTGGTCGTGTCCAATCTCCGGCCCTCCGCATCATCATGGAACGAGAACGTGAGATCCGTGCCTTCATTCCGGAAAAGTATTGGGTGATCGAAGGCCTGTGGAATACAGCGAACATGGCCGAGCTCAGGTTGAAATGTGCCGAGGAACCACGCGCCAAGACCGAGGTCGATCGTATCCTAGAAATCGCCAAGAAACGATCATGGAAGGTGATCGATATCGAGGAATCAGAACAAAAGAGATCTCCACGCGCGCCGTTCATCACTTCTACATTGCAACAAGCCGCCAGCTCGAGACTGGGTTTTTCGCCTTCCCGCACTATGGGCATCGCTCAGAAACTTTACGAGTCTGGATACATCACGTATATGCGTACCGACTCTACCAATCTCGGCCAACAGGCATTGGATCAGATCGGCGCAGTCGTGAAGAAGGACTACGGCGAACAATATCTATCATTTAGAAAATATACTACAAAGAGCAAAAATGCTCAGGAAGCCCATGAAGCTATCCGTCCGTCGCATTTCGATAAAGAAAACGCGGGACACAATGACGAGCAAAAGAGATTGTATCGTCTCATCTGGCAACGCGCCGTTGCCTCTCAGATGACGGATGCGCGAGTCGCCAGAACCAAGATCGTGGCAAATGTTGCGGACATGGAACAGCAAGGAGAAAAAACGAAGAATGGGAATCCTATCATTCCTTCTTTTGAAGCAAATGGGTCCAGAGTGATCTTTGATGGCTGGCTCAAGGCAGATCCGGAATCAAGAGGCGAAGAAGTGACTCTACCAAAATGCGAGAAAGGTGAATCGATCAAACTCATCTCTATCGACTCCATAGAAAAAGCCACCGAACCACCTCCACGATACACAGAGGCTGGTCTCATCAAGGAACTAGAAAAACGCGGCATTGGTCGTCCTTCCACATATGCTTCCATCACGAAGACGATCGAAGACCGCGGATATGTCGAGAAGCTTAATAAATCACTGAAACCAACTGATACCGGCGACGTAGTTTCGTCATTTCTCGAAGAGAATTTCCCGACATATATCAGTGATGGATTCACCGCGGAGATGGAAAATGAACTGGACGAGATAGCAAATGGTGATCGAACATATCTGAAGACTTTGTCAGATTTTTATAAACCATTCCAAAAAGATCTGAAATCCAAGGAGAAGACCGCCAAGATCACCAATCTGGGAGTGGCGGATGCGAAATATATCTGTCCGAAATGCGGAGCTTCCATGGATATCAAACTAGGTCGTAATGGAAAGTTTCTCTCCTGTTCCAAATATCCTGACTGCGACGGTGCCCTCACCCTCGAAGGCGTGGAATTCAAAAAAGACGAACCTATCGGTTTGGACCCCGTGAGCGGCTTACCTATTTTCGTGTTAAATGGACGCTTCGGTCCGTATGTTCAGTTGGGCGTAAAATTGCCAAAAGTGAAGAAGGTGAGGGCTAAGAAGGTCAAGAATCCGACTATCGAAACAGCACCAGCCCCAATCAAACCACGTATGGCTTCTATTCCTAAAACTATGGATCCATCGAAAGTCGGTGTTGCCGACGCGATGAAATACTTGAGCTTGCCTCGTAACCTCGGTGTTGATCCAAAAACCGGCAAAGACGTCATCTCTTCGGCGGGCCGATTCGGCCCATATATAGTTTCTGATGGAAATTATCGCTCCATCAAGGTGCCAGACGATGTCTATGAGATAACGCTTGAGCGCGCGCTCGAGATGTTGGCTATACCAAAAACTGTGAGAAAAAGCAGGTTTGCAAAGAAAGTGTAACAGCGAAAATAATTATAACGAAAAATCTTTCAACGAATAGATCTCTTCATTTTCTTCTTTTTTTACGTCAATAGGCGCTCGATCGTCTTCGGCAATATTAGCTATTGGTGTTCGGTCATTCAATATTTGTTCTCCACTCTCCTTCCTTCCTTCTCCATGCTTCACCCCGCCACCATTCGCCAATTTTTCGAGCAATACTCGCAGATCATCAGGACTAAAGAAGTCGATGACGACAGTCCCTCCTTCCTTCACTCTCTCGATCCTGACACGTGTACCCAATGTCTCTGTAAACGACTTTTCCATCTCCATGATCGCAGGATCGAGATATTTCCCTTTGTTACGGATCTTTTCCGTCGCCACACGTCGAGACATCGACTCCGCTTCGCGTACAGTCAATTTCTTTGCCATTATTTCCTTGAACAAGACCAATTGTTCTTCTGGTCTGTCAGTCAACATGAGGAGTGGCCTAGTATGACCTTCTGAAATCTTCCCTTCAGCGAGAGCGGTGATCATGAGATCTGGTAGGGTCAAGATGCGGAGCGAGTTTGAAACATATTCACGGCTCTTTCCGACCTTGTCGGCGACTTGAGCTTGTTTCAATTTGAATTCCTTGACTAGCCTATCGAACGATCTAGCACGATCTACAGCATTCAGATCTTCGCGTTGGAGATTTTCGATGATCGCCATCTCCAGTTTAAGCAAAGAATCTTCTTCACCATTCCTGATGAGTACTGGCACTTGAGCCAATTTCGCCAATTTTGATGCACGCAGACGGCGCTCACCGGAGATGAGCTCATACTCGACCGACATGCCGGCACCCTCGTGATATACCTCTTTTCTAGTAACGACGAGCGGCTGTAATACACCATACATCCTGATCGACTCTGATAGATCCTTGAGCTTAGCCTCATCGAACTCTTGGCGAGGCTGATACGGGTTAGGATGGATCTTCTCCACTTCGATCCAAAAGATCGCATTATTCACATACGAGTTTTGCTGCATGATAGTAGGATTATAGCAGACTCCGGAAATATAGTGGAGAGTTGATTTTACGCAGATTTCAAGTAAACTACATATGTTGCCGAAGTGGTGAAATTGGCATACACGTAGCACTCAAAATGCTATGAGCGCAAGCTCGTGTGGGTTCAAGTCCCACCTTCGGCACCAATAAGGAACTCAACGATTTTTTCGGTGGATACAAGCGGACGGCGCAAAGCGCCGACCAAGGATTTTTTGGCGGGGCGGGCTATTAAGAAAAAACACAGGAAATGATAGAATAGAACCATAACCTAATAAAAGATTTTTCGATGTATTCCTCGTTAAGAATTATTACTAATTAAATTTTATATATGAAAAAATATTTGAGTTTACTTTTTGTTCTGGCACTTTTAATCGTTGGGGCAAGAACTGTAAAAGCTGATGATTCCGGACAAAGCATTTACGAAGCCAAAGATTTATGGGTTACCCCGGGTAAAATATTGTGTGTGAGTGTTACAAACCCAGAATTTTCCGATGGGTTTTTGATATATGATTATTCGTCTACTATCGGTAGTCATCTTGGACGGCCTTGGACAATCGTGGAGCCAGGTAACTGTTACGAGTTTAAGACTAATTCATTTTCATTTGCGCCGGATGGAATGTTTTACAGACTGCAATCAACGACTGGCAACATGGCGAACCTGAAAAATGAGTTTGAGTATTTTACTTCGATGCATTCATCTAGTGAAGATATCCAAAATATAATGTATAGCCAGAACTTGTTTGAGGGGATGACAATTGATGGTATGAAGCTATCGAATTTTGGAACTAACGGTTTTGGATGGGTTTCTTTTCCATACGAGAGAACAAATATTAATTTGGACAACCTGATACCGACGACATATAAATTCGGGCCTGGCGATAGTACTGTGCAGGGTATGACTCCCGGAAGGAAGGCGGTAGCAAGTCAGGAGTTTATAAATGCAAGCACGGCATATAATATACTTCTTCAAAAGCTCGATTCAGCACTTTCTTCCTGCGATAATCGAGTGCGTGTTGAGTATCAGCTTTCCCTTGAACATAGGCCAAACAGTTTTCCCGAAGAGATCAACGGTTTTAATATAACAAATATCGTTTCAAGATTTTCTGATGGTAGAAATGTTGTTACTCTACCCCGACCAGATTTTTGGACACATGAAAATTCTGGCGTACAAACACCACAAGTGGATTTTGTACGATGGGATTTATCTCAAATTGAGACGCAAGGGTGCAAATCTACTTTTGACACATTTGTTTCGTCTCATAAAAAAGATTTTGATGATTTCAACCAGAAAGCACTCCAATTCATAAAGAAATACCCAGATATTAGTTATATAGTCAAAAGAGATTCTGCTTCACTTGCTGAAATTGATTCATTCCTGGTAAAAACAACAATTCTTGCCGGTCACAATACTGGGGGTCTAAACACAGCATCAACAGTTTTAGATGAACCAACACCAGAGAAAAAAACTGACATGCTGGTAAACTCTTCAAATCCACTTATGCGGATATATGTTTGGCTTCCACTTCTGGCGTTAATAGGAATTTTAGGATTCTTGGCATTTAGAAAAAAATAAATGTTTATTGAAAAAGCAATACTACTCGCATATGCTGTTACCATAATTTCAGAAACTGCGATTATTATTGTCATACAAAAGCCGAAGAAGCTTTGGCAGTGGATATTTGGAATTGTACTTATTAACTCGCTGACTCATCCAATAGCGATATATTTTTTGTATATACAAAACGCACCTTATATTTTCATAGAGCTTGGAGTATTTATCCTTGAAGCAATGTGGTATAACCTAGCGTTTCAAGTAGGTTGGAAAAAATCTATCGTTATTTCAGCGATAGCAAATATATTTTCAATTCTATTTGGGATTGGGATAAGATTTTTATTTGATCTGTAATTTTAAGGGAGCAATCCACGCCGTTTTATAATGTCTCTTCAAAACCGCGGGAATTTGTGCGCGAATGGGAAGGTGGGTCAAGCACAATACTACTGACCTTCACCCAACTCCCGTCTTGACCACAGCCCTGATTTGACCATGAATCCTTTCAATATTGATGTCGACCTCTTCATTCTCTGGAGTCCCTTCCTGACTTTTGTGGCAAGGTCTTTCATGGTGGGCGGGCAGTAGTTACCGAGGTCTTTTCGTTTGAGTGACGACCACTGGTACTCCTGCGGATTGAGTTCAGGTGCGTAGGCTGGGAATCTGTGCACGGAAAGCCAGCTTTTGTTGGCTTCAATCACTGCTTTGACCGCCTTCGAGTGATGTGGAGCCAAACCATCCCAGATGAGGATGAATCGCCCCTCGTGCTCGTATTTCTTTTTCATGTCGGCAAGCACGCCGAGGATCGTCTCGGTGTTTACGCTACCATGCTTCACCCAGGCTAGATTCCCTGTCTTCCTCGCTTTTGAATTCCAGGTGATCATTCCAAGGAGTGTGAGATGCTTCCACCCTCCAGCCGATATGGTGATCGGTGTTACCCCCTTCTTGCCCCATGTAGTACGCACTGGTGGTTTGTCAGTTACCCCTGATTCGTCGAAAAAGCCAAAGGTTGCTTTGTTTTTGAGACCCCCTTTTTAGTCGCAGGCCACGTTGTCTTCAACCAGGTCATGATCGCTTTTTCATCGCGTTCGCGCGCCCTCCTTGCTGGTTTCTGACATGAAAATCCAAAGCGTTCTAGTGTATGCCAAACCGACCGATCTCTGTATGAAATATTCGTTTCCTTTTTGATGTAGTCTGTTAATCGGCGGAGGCTCCAGTAGTCAGTGTCGTAGCCGCATTCCTTGGCGCCTTTCAAGATATCTTCCTGGATCTGTTTCTCCTGTTCAGGAGACAACTTGGAGACCCTGCCGTATTTACCTTGAAGGAGGGCATCTGTGCCACCTTCTTTCCATTTCGCATGCCACTCTGTCACCGATCCGTGTGTCACACCGAGCTTTTTGCATATCCAACCGTTTGTTTCCCCAGATTTGAAGTAACCTGCCGCCTTCATACGGCGCTTCTCGAGCTCATCCTGGGACATGGCTCGGGAAGGGTGGTGATGGGATGTTTTCATCCCTACATCATACCATATTAGACGGGAGTTGGGTGAAGGTCAGTAGACAAAGAAAACGTTCTCTGTGTCACCTGCTTAAAGGGACAAACGGGTCCAGAGATTGGAGGCACTTCGTGGGGCGCGCGATTTGGTAAAACATATAATGAAGCTACAGTTGAATACAAAGTCAGAGTCGATAACGATTTTGATTTCAAGCGAGGTGGTAAGTTGCCAGGCTTTTGTGGTGGATCCAGTCCGATGGGTGGCAGAAATACGCCCAGTGGATTTTCTGCACGAGTCATGTGGCGAGAGTTAGGTATGATGACGCAGTATGTCTATTTCGAGGGCAAGGATGCAACGAAGCAATGGGGTCAAGATTTTATCTGGACGAAAGCTCTAAATAAACAAGTTCCGATTACTTCTCAAATGTGGAAAGAATGGAATACTTTGAAAGCACATCAAGAAGATAGAGCATATCTGACGCCTGATGTGTGGCACACAATGAAAACATACATAAAAATGAACACACCGGCTAAGGATGATGGAAAATTGATATCGTGGTTTGATGACGAGGAAGTCTGCAATCTTACTCTACGGTTTAGAAACGATGATTCGTTTGGTATTGATTCATTCAAATTCGCAGTATTCTTCGGTGGAAATGATCTGACATGGGCACCGGATAAAGATGAGAAAATCTATTTCAAAGATTTCAAATTCACTTTTAGAACGCCGCGCTAAAAAAGTTATCCACGTGTATCCCTTCATGGCAGTAATCATTCTTTTCATGGCTCAATACCGATGCAAAAATTACGAATTACTGCCATGAGGGGATATGCGTGAAGTTATCCCCCACCTAGGAACTGTCGGAAAAGCTTCTATTGTGCGACATCATATTCCAGACCTGTCAAGGCCTTGACTTTTGCGCTCCTATAGACTACATTAATGACGTATTAAGACGAAAAAGGATCCGAAAGGTCTCGTGCCTTAGGAGCCTTTTTCATTTACGTTTCTTATGTTCGTATTGTATATAGCTTTTGACGTTGTCTAGATAATCAAAGCGCTCTGCACCCAGTTTTTTATATAAAGAAGATGCAAATTTTGTGTTGGGAAAAAGAATCTTTTCGAACCTGTCCCCTTTTATCAAATAGTCGATGACTTTTTTGTAGTCTCCATCTCCAGATACGATGATCACTTTACTGAACTTCATATTTTCGATCAGATTTTTCATAATTTCAAAGACAATATCCGTATCAACATTCCCCTTCTTTTGGCCAAGCATAGCAGGGTTGTGTTCCTTAAACGAAACAATAAATCCTGCTTTCTGAAGATTATTGTATAGTTCCTGCTGTTCTTCGTCGACATAGCCAAAAAAATAGTAGGCTTCCAAAACATGATACTTATCCGTGAGATATACACGTAATTTCTTGTAGTCCACACTCCAACCACCTTCCTTAGTACCGAGGTGAAGATTTTGACCGTCTATAAAAGCGAGGTTGTTTTGAGAATCTTTCATGGACAAAGTATATCACAACTATATGTTATCATTAGTTATATGAATATCACCACGTTCAATGTCGAGTTCCTATTTGACGAAAGTGAACACAAGCATTTGTACTCGCCAGCCTCTATAAAAAGTGACCATACTCCACTCGTAATGGAGATCTAAAAGTTATCCACGTGTATCCCTTCATGGCAGTAATCATTCTTTTCATGGCTCAATACCGATGCAAAAATTACGAATTACTGCCATGAGGGGATATGCGTGAAGTTATCCCCACCTAGGGACTGTCGGAAAAGCTTCTATTGTGCGACATTGATTCTTTAGGAGCTCTGGCTAGCGCGAGTTAGGAATCAAGGAATGCCCTGTTTACAAAGGACCGATGTGGTGTGTTCGGCGGCTGCATCAGCTAGTAAGTCTGTCCACTGTTATAATCATCGCGTCAGAACGTTCAACTACTCAAACCCCAAAAATTATATTTCTTGTTCTGTTGCTTCACAAGCTTCTCGAGCTTTGACCAGTCTTGCTTCCTATTACCCTCGTCGAACATCATATTTATCTGGTCGCCACTGATTCCGGCATAGAGCCCAGCCAAAACATACCTAACGCCTTGATTGTCACCCGGGTTTAACTTCAAGATCAACTTGTACAGTTCTACAGCGTCTTCAATTTTACCTCTGTCCGCCTTCAGATCTGCCATGTATTGAATGGCTCTCAAATATGCACGGTTCTCAATATAACCCCATAACATCTCATCAGGCCATGTAGGAAATATTTTCTTGACTTTCTCGAATGCCAGTACAATGTTCTCTTCCCTCTTCTTTTTGTCTTTTGGTCTCGAATATGCCGACACTAGCCCAATATATGTCTGCACATAATTAGGATCGACATCCTTTGCTTTCAATAACATCTCTTCTGCTGATTTAAAGTCGTCAATTTCTACCGCGCTAAGCGCGTCGTAATATAGATCATTTTTATTCTGCACCCTCATGGTCATGACACTATTCTTGAGATTCTGCTCGGCAAAAGCCCTACTCAAACCATCACAAGTGTTAGCCTGGCCATTCTTCATGGCCTGACAAATCGCACAATCATCGAAGATCTCCCATTCTGCTTTTTTGTCTCCCCTTTTTCGAATTTTCTTCTTCATAGGATGGATGGTAACATAAAATACAGAACAACCAAACGATCCAAGCGGGCGAGACTATACGAGTAATCAAAAAATGGACATTTCGGTAATGCAAACACGGGGCTATCCGACCCAGACCCCCGTCAAATCCTCGCCTCCTGCATAGAACGCCGTATGAAAAGGAAAACGCCACACGAGTTGGCGTTTTCTAATGACATACAGATATATTATATACCACTTCCATATCGAAACTATAACCTATCTTTGATCGTCTATGTATATGGTATAATCACAGCGATTAAGGTATACTGAAATTAATATTATGAAAGATAAATTCTTCAAATTTTACGCAAATCTCCCTTTGAATATTCGTAAAGAAATAGTATTGGACTTGGGTGAAAACCAAGGTGGCCCTATAACTTGGGAGATTGCATACAGAGAGATAAATGGCGATACTGAAATGGGTAAGAAGATTTTGGATAAACTGATCGAACTCAAATTCATTCCTACAGAAGAAAAACAAAATGGATAAAAATATTTCTACAGATCAAAAAGATATAAGTCAAGACATTGTTAACTTGGTTATTGCTCGTCTGAAAACAATTCCTTCAAATGCGAGTCTTTCCGTTGGGAACAACAAAGAACCCATGTCGGTAGATGTCTTGATCGAAGAAGTAAAGAAGAGATCAGAAATTGGAAAAAAATTAATTGCGACACAGCTATTTTTTCTGCGTTCCCTCCAAAACCTACCTGCCTAAATTATGTCGTTTCTCATTACTCGTCCACGCTATGAACCGGTAACTCATTATTTCTATCATTGGAGTGAAGAAATTGTAAGAGAAGCCAAGAAGCGAATTGGTAAAATTTTTGATCTAGAAAAGGAAAAAGCATCAAAGAAGGTCGTTGAGAGCTATTTAGAGAAACAGAGTCCCGAAATTATTGTATTTAACGGCCATGGTAATGATGCTTGTATAGCCGGTCATAATGATGAAGTGCTTATTGTTGCTGGTGAAAATTCTCATTTGCTCAAAGATAAAGTTGTGTACATGAGATCATGTGATTCAGGCAAGACTCTCGGGCCGCAGGCAATTCGTGAGGGCTGTAAGGCATTCATAGGATACGCTGAAAATTCATTCGTCGTCACAGATCTCATTTGGAATATGCACAATCAGGTGTGCCTAGAAAAATAGATAAAGGAAAACGCCGTACAGGCCGGCGTTTTCTAATGACATACAGAGTATAGACGATTCAGACCAAAAGTCAATTCTTCTCATCGGTCACGTAAAACACCTATAGACTTCAGCTATTTAACTATTATATGCGCAGGGGAGATAATTTAATTCAAATAATTAATATTAAAATATAAAAATCCCCCGAGCATTTAACTCGGGGGATCGATGGCGAGGCCTACAGCCTGAAATCTATTCCCAACCTTTGATCGTCTCTTCTGCATTGAATACGCTCCAAAACAACGGACATCCACTTACGATTTGTTTCGGACCTCTAATTAGAGCATACTATAGTTAGCACGTAATTGCAAGTATTGATTCTGTAACTCTTTTCACCTGTCCCCTCACTTCCTCGCAATTTGCAAAGCAAAGAGTGCTCGGTCGTTCGATGATCAGGCGAAAAGAGTTATATCATGACACATCTCTCTATAAGCAACACAAAAGTTCTCGCATTTTGTGCGAGAACTTTTGTTAGCCGATTATGACCTCATTTTTGTAATTTTATGAGACCGATCTATTTGCTCTGATCCAAGGCGACTTGCGCTCCTGAACCAGACCAGCACTTCGAAGATGAGATCCAAGGTCGTGCGCCCTGCTCTGCATAGAGATGTTTGGCATATGCGACGTTACCTTCTAGGGTATGCAAGTCGAGGCCTAGTTTCTTTGCAGTGTCATCGTGATACTTTTCGTTGATCTGCATCACTCCAACGTCTGCATTGTTGACGCGTCCTCGGACGAGATTGCCATCCTTATCATACTGATGGAAAGTCGACTCACAACGAGCGATATCCACCAAGATAGGTGTGTCGGCGAACTCCTTCATGAGATATGCTTCCATGATCTTCGTGCTGGTTGTCGATGAGCTCGAGGCTGTCGTTGTCGCCTCTACGGCAAAAGTCAATGGAACGAGATTTTGAGAATTGTCGCCCGGACCATTACCATATAGAGATGACATCAAGAATACTACGCCAGTTGTAAGTTCAATCATATGTTTTAAACAAAAAAGACCTAGATAACCATGCGGCTACTATGTCTTTATTTGTAAATCAAGTATAGCACCTATAGCAAAATAAGTCAATACCCCATACCCTATTACATGGCTCTACAGAGCCATCGTATTGGCGCAAAATAGCTATATTCTTAGCCGTATAATACAACATTAACAAAATACTTGCTTAAATTGGCTCTTTTATGCTAGTATTTCGCTACTACGAGATAAGTATCGTCACTACTCGACGGACCCGATCATTAGTTACTAATCACTAACAATCAACTAAAATGGCACATAAGAAAGCGGCAGGAACAACCAAGAACGGGCGCGATTCAAATCCTCAATATTTGGGTGTGAAGGTCAATCATGGGGAGAGCATCACTTTGGGTCAGATCATCGTTCGTCAGCGTGGTACGACGGTACTACCAGGCAGGAATGTCGGTATGGGTAAAGATCATACCCTCTTTGCTATGAAAGATGGTAAAGTGTCATTTGGCACAAAGAGAAAAACTAGTTTCAACAATTCTATTGATAGGAAAAAAACAGCGAGTGTTATTTAGGTAAGGCGCACAGATATTATCGTAACCATCACACCTCTCTTCGTTCCCGCGGATTTGTTTACAAAAAAGTCCTCGGAACCCAAAGAGATGTGATGAATTACATATATCCCTACAATGCTTTCTCCACTGCCACGGTGAACTTCGCTTTCTTCCCTCCCCCTTCAACGACGATCTCATGATCGCCGACTTCTTTGATCGGATGTTCGAGTTTGATAAACGAAGGATCTATCTGGAGCTGAGTTTGTTTCTCGATCTCTCTAACCAATTCTTCTCGATGTAATCCGGCAAAAAGGTGCCCCTTTTCATTGGCCTTACCTACGACACGTACTGTTATACCTTCCAAACCCTTTATATTCTTTACTAGCAACTCTTCATGAATAGCACGCTCACCTTCCACCTGTTTCTTCAGGACATCAATGCGCTTTATCGCGTCCGGGGTAGCAGTCAACACCATTCCCTGTGGAATGAGTAGATTCAATGCATGACCACTGGAAACTTCCTTGATATCGAACCTTCGGCCTAGCTTGGCAACATCCTTTAAAAGTATCACTTTCATTTTTATAGACTATTTAAGTTCTAATAATCATCATACATACCACGACACTACGGCAATGCGTTCAAGAGATCGACTGCTTTATTCATCTGCACGTCGGTCTTTGATGCCACGTCCTTATCCGTGAACTCTACCTTGTAATCAGGTTCAAGTCCATCATGTGACAGGTTGTGGCCGCTAGGTGTGAGCCAACGAGCGATCGTGACCTTCAATGACGTATCAGACGTGAGCGAGATCAATTCCTGTACCGAACCCTTACCGAAAGTCTTCACACCGACGAGCTTGGCGATGCCATTTTCCTTGAGGGCACCTGCCAAGATCTCCGCTGATGATGCTGAACCGTTGTCTACCAAGATCATCATCTCGAGATTGTTATTAAACATATTGTAGCCCTTACTCCTGTAGATCTTCGGCGTATCGTTGCCACCAAAATCCTCGGTGACTACTGTCTTCCCTGCTGGCAGGAACCATGAAGCCATATCCCAAGCGGCATCTAGATAGCCTCCAGGATTGCCTCGGAGATCTAAGATGAGCTTGTGATCGCCGGTGGCAACGAATTCACGTAGAGCGTTTCGGAAGAGGTCAGCTGACTGCGCCGTGAAGCTGTACAACCGGATGACGAAGATCCCTCCTGGTTTCGTATCCGTATCCAGTGTCGGAATATTGATCGTGTCACGAGTGATCGTCTTCTCTACTGTCTTCGTACCACCAACTGGGAAGAATGTGATCTTTATCTGGCTGCCTTTCGGTCCGCGTATGAGCTTCACCGCCACGTCGACGCTCATATCATTGGTCGACTTGTCCCCTATCTTCAATATGAGATCACCCGCCTTCACGCCTGCTCGATCTGCTGGACTACCCTTCACTGGTGAGACGACTTGGAGCTGTTTTTCCTTGATACCGATCTCCATTCCGACGCCCTGAAAATTGCCAGCGATATCATCTGCGAATGCTTTTGCCTGATCTGGTGGGAAAAATACTGTGTATGGATCACCATATGAAGACGCGAGTCCTTGGATTGCTCCAAATATTTTCTGATCTGGAGTCGAACTGGCTGCTGTAACGAATTTGTTATCCAGGATCTGCCAAGCTTTCCAGAATATCTGGAATTTCTCCGAAGTGATGACTGTCTGATCTACGAGATCCGATCGGTTCACATTGGCCCTGCTGTGACTACCGATGTATGCGCCGACAAAGAGAGCTAGAATGATAGCTGGTATACCTATGATGTATATCAGTTTTTTGTTACCTGTATCCATGTGCGGACATTATTACATTAAATCAAATGCCGTACAAGCTGAAATTAAATAAAATAATGTTATACTTATACATATGACCTATACACATACATATCGTGGTGTCGTCTGGATAGACCTGGAACGCCCTACAGATGATGAAGTGACTTCATTAGTAAAAAGGTACGGTTTGCACTCACTCGTCGGTGAAGAGCTCAAGATGTCTTCGAGTCTGGCAAAAGTCGAGTTTTATGACGAGTATTTTCTAGCAGTACTCACTCTCCCTGTCCGTGAACGTAAAGGGGATACTAGCGAGATCGTCGAACGCGAAGTCGACTTCGTAGTCGGTAAGAATTTCCTTATAACATCACGCACCGAGACTATCGAGCAGCTCGAATACTTCGGTAAGATATTCGAAGCAAATAGCATATTGAATAGAGATGAAAAGATCGAGCACGCAGGCTTCCTATTCTATTATATGGTCAAAAAGATCTACGCGGGCATGATCGAAGACCTCGAAAACATCAAAGATTCGATCACTGGCGCGGAAAAACATATATTTAAGGGCGACGAACGAGACATGGTGGAGGTATTGTCTAGCCTCTCACGCGAGCTCATCGATTTCAAACAAACTGCACGCATGCACCGCGACATTTGGGAAAAAATGGTAGAAAATGTCGACAAGAGTATATTTGGCGGTAACTTCTCTAGTTATATTCGTGATATACGTGACCAATTCAATGTCATTCATGAATTCGTCGGCAATGCACGCGAATTGTTGACAGACCTCCGTGAGACTAACGATTCCTTGCTGAATACCAAGCAGAATGACATCATCAAATTACTGACTATCATCACCTTCATCTGTTACCCTGCCACGATCATTGCCGCCATTTTTACCATACCAGCTCCAAATGTCCCTATCGTCACTGGTCCAGCTGGATGGACGATACTCATGGTAGGAGCGATCATCATCACGGGCGGTTTCTGGTGGTATTTCAAGAAGAAGGGGTGGGTGTAGGGGATTACTGAATATATGCAAATCCAACTCTACAATTCACTTTCAAAGACGAAAGAAATATTCAAGCCGATAAAGGCTAGCGAAGTTTCGATGTACAACTGCGGACCGACAGTATATGATCATGCGCACATCGGAAATCTGGGCGCGTATATTTTTGCGGACACACTACGTCGCGTGTTCGAATTCAATGGCTACAAAGTGCATCAAGTCATGAATATAACTGACGTCGGACATCTGGTTAGTGACGGGGATGATGGTGAAGACAAGATGACCAAAGCGCTCAAACGTGAGAAATTGCCACTCACACTCGAGTCCATGCTCATGATCGGCGCGAAATATGCCGATATCTTTATCACAGATCTAAAGGCAGTGAACAACGAGATGCCAGAGAAGCTCCCCAAGGCCAGCGATCATATCCAAGATGACATAGAATTGATACAGACGCTTGAAGCAAAAGGCTTCGCATACAAGACTGATGACGGCATGTATTTCGACACAGCCAAGTTCCCTTCTTATGGCAAGCTCGGCAATATTTCCAATGATTCGAGAGAAGACGTGTCTAGAATCAGCATCAATCCGCAAAAAAAGAATTCCAAAGATTTTTCTTTGTGGAAGTTCGATACCGATCTGGGTTGGGAGAGTCCATGGGGTCGCGGCTTCCCCGGATGGCACATAGAATGTTCGGCAATGTCAGAAAAATATCTCGGTCAACCTTTTGACATACATACTGGAGGGATCGATCTCGCGCCGATACATCATAACAATGAGATCGCGCAGTCAGAAGCGGCTCACGGAAAACCTCTAGCCAACTACTGGATGCACAAAGCTTTCATCAATGTCGATAACAAGAAGATGTCAAAATCAGCTGGCGGTTTTACTACACTCACAGGACTCAGGGAAGGCTCGATCTCACCCATCGGTTTTAGATACTGGCTCCTCACAGCGAACTATAGATCCCCTGTAAACTTCAGCTTTGAGGCCGTCCGAGGGGCTCAAAATGCCCTTATAAGGCTGATGGCGACGGTCAGCGAATATTCGAGCCATGATGGCCATGGAACTCCCATAAAGACCTATATTGAGCGTTTTACAGGCTATGTGAATGATGACCTAGACACACCAAAAGCCGCGGCCTTAACATGGGAATTGATAAAAGACCAAATGGAGTCAGATGCTGACAAATTGGCGACATTGCTCGAATTTGACCGCGTATTTGGACTGGGACTTGCCGAGATACCAAAGGTCGATTCTTTTACGGATATCGATGCATTGCCTGACGAAATCGCCGCGCTCGTCGATGCCCGCGAAGAAGCTCGCAAAGAGAAAGACTGGAAGAAATCGGATGCATTGCGTGCGGAAATCGAAGCAAGAGGATATGAGATCAAGGATACGGAAAAAGGGGTGAGGGTTACAATATGTTGATACTGATCAAACGTACTCTTCAATCCAGATCCACTTCATCAATCCCCTTCACTAACTCCCTCACCTCACTCGTGAGATCATCGATCGCCGCTAACCGTGAATATAACCGCGACTCTGTGGAGTCGATACGTTCCTCGAGACGCTCGAAACTGCGCGCGATAGAGACGGCGATGTCGTCAGCATTCTTGTAGACGATACTCTCGATCAACTCAAGATCTTTTTGGTCTAATGACATATTTTTTAGAAATCGGTAACCAGTAGCCTGTAATCAGTAAACAGAAATCAGAAAGTTACAACTTAGATTCTTCTGTTTACTGATTACAGGCTACTGGTTACAATCTCTACATTAACTTCTACTAATACCGCCACTCTATCAGACGGGAGATAAATTTCTAATGAATTTTTGATAAAATTTCGATAAAAAAAGAATCAAATTTCGATAAAAAAAAGATAAAATTTGGATAAAATTCTGATAAAGCTACTTTCGTCGCATGAAAATAGATTGTACACAGCTTTTCCCCTTAATTTTACTTGTGCGATCATTTGCAAAGTTTTTATAAATGATACAATGAACTGACTTAGAGATTAGTTCGAAGCAGATTTCGCATGAGTCGGAGCATTTCTTCGATATTTCATCGACATATAGGAAATACGTTAGAGACATATTCACACCATGAATACCGCATCACCCTATTTCAAGACTAGAGACTTGAAAGTGCCACCACATAGTCTCGAAGCCGAAAAGGCATTACTCGGATCCATCATGATCCGTGGTGAAGCTATGCACGATGTGACTGATATAGTCAGCGAGCAATCATTCTATTCAAATATTCACCGAATGGTTTGGGCTACACTGCTCGAACTGCACACCAAGGGCAACCCTATCGACGTCCTATCAGTCTCTTCTAGACTCAAGGAGAAGGATCAATTGGAACAGATCGGTGGTATGACCTTCCTCACAGAACTCATCAATTGTGTACCGACATCGACAAACGTAGATCATTACGCGGAGATGGTAGGAAAAAAACACATCATGCGTGAATTACTACGTGCCGCGGAGAATATCAGTAATCTTGGCTATGATGAAGAGGCTGACCTGCATGACATCTTGGACAAAGCCGACAAGGCGCTTTATGCCGTCACTAACAAAACCGGCTCACACAAATTCATCGCTCTCAAAGACACACTTCACGAAGCATGGGAACGTCTCGAACATCTACACAACACCAAAGACCAACTCCGAGGTGTACATACGGGATTCGCCGATCTCGACAGCAAACTTTCTGGATTTCAGAAATCTGACTTGATCATCCTGGCGGCGCGCCCTTCTATGGGAAAAACCTCCCTGGCACTCGACATCGCCAGGAAAGCGGCGGTAAATCACAAAGTCCCGGTCGCTATATTTTCCCTCGAAATGAGCTCCCAACAACTCGTTGACCGTATGCTCTCAGCCGAATCTCAAGTCGACGCATGGAAGATTCGCACTGGCCACAACTTATCCGTTTCTGACGATTTCAAAGCTATCGGAGACGCCATCTCACGTCTATCCGATGCTCCGATATATATAGATGATCAACCTGGAAACAATATCCTAAAGATGCGCGCCGTGGCCAGAAGACTTAAAAATGAAAAAGGCCTTGGTCTCATCGTCGTAGATTATCTACAACTAATGTTGCCGACGAATATCAATAAAAACAATGACAACATCGTTCAACAGGTCACGGAAATCTCTCGTTCACTCAAAAATCTCGCGCGTGAGCTCGAAGTCCCGGTTCTCGCTCTGTCACAACTCTCTCGCGCCGTCGAACAGCGCGGCGGTAAACCTCGTCTATCAGATCTCCGCGACTCTGGTTCCATCGAACAGGATGCTGATGTTGTAATGTTTATCCACCGCGAAACGGATCAGGATGCCGGCGGCAAGAAAGCAGAAGCGGAGATCATGATCGAGAAACATCGCAATGGTCCTACTGGCACAGTCAAACTATGTTTTGATAGCAAAAAAACTACATTTCTCTCAATTGATAAGGCGGATTTTGGAGATTTTGACTCAAGGGAAGGGGTATGAGGTATCTGGTATACTCATCTATATGGAAAACCTGAACCGTCTCATCGAGATTTTCTCACACTTCCCCGGTATTGGACCTCGTCAGGCGAGAAGATTTGCATATTACCTGCTAAGCAAACCGCAACCATTCATCAACGAATTTTCGAGACTGATAAACGATATCAAAGAAATCACTTCGCAATGCGATTCTTGTCAGAGGTTGTTTATCACAGATACCAATATTGGACTGCTTACACAGTCAACCTCGAACAATGCTTGCGATATTTGCGGAGACAAAGCTCGCGATCATACGACGCTGATGATCGTCGCGCGTGATTCCGACTTTGATTCCATAGAAAGGTCATGTGCTTATAGAGGACTATATTTCATCCTCGGTGGAACAGTACCGATCCTCGACAAATATCCTGAAAAACGCATTCGATTGAAGACTCTGCTGGAAAAGATCTCGATAGACAGACTATTAAAAGAGATCATCCTATCATTGAATACGACCCCAGATGGGGAGCATACGACGGATATAGTTCGTGAGGCGATAACAAAACTGATAAACGGCAAACCGATCAAACTCACCGTACTCGGGAGAGGCCTTTCAACAGGCGCAGAGCTGGAATACGTCGATAGTGAGACGATAAAAAATGCCCTGAAAAACAGAGCGTAAGCGATCATCTAAGCTCTAACCTCCAATCTCTTACCACCACTCTCTAATTCAGCGAATCTATTTTGACCTTCACAAAAGGCTGTCGGTGACCGTTCTTTTTGAAATAGCGAGATTTCTGTTTGTAGTGAACGACGATGATCTTTGCGGCACGACCAATCTCGGTGACCTTGCCTGTGACAACTGCTTCTGGAATATATGGCGTACCGATCGTAGTGTCTTTGCCATTATCGGCGAGGAGAACCTTATCAAAAGTGATGACATCGCCCTCTTTTTGCGTATCTGAAAGCTTCTCAATGGCGATGATATCGCCCTTTCCGACGGTATATTGCTTGCCTCCTGTCTCTATAATGGCGAATTCCATAAGTGACAGACAGTATATACGAACAATGATAAAAATGCAAACGAAATGGGTTATGATCAAGCGGCAGTCTTACTGCTCGGACTATCTATATTTATTCTAATCTACTACTCATCGACCAGTGACTCCTCCGGTTTGTCCAATTCTCTGGCTTTGAGTCCTGGTGATTCACCGGTTATACGCAAGACATCTTTGTCGACTTTCTTCAATTCTCTGCCAGAATTATTGTAATGACTGATAACTGTGCCTAGAGATAGTCCGAGCTTTATATGATATTCATCATATCTCCTTAGGTGTGTACCGAGTTCCCCCACTCTCTTTATGATATCTTTGGCCGTCTCCTCTATCTGTAATGCTTTTAAGCCTTGCAATACGGTCTGCAGATATGCCAAGAAAGATGTCGGTGAAACGATGATCACCTTGTATTTACTAGCAGCGCGCTGGATCAGATTGTCAGTTTCTTCGGTACTCGCACCGATCTTATTGACGAGTAAATCGTAATATATAGCTTCATGAGGAATGAACATAAAAGCAAAATCCATCGTTTTTTCATTTGGTCGCACGTACTTCGATGTTTCTTGGATGCGCATCTTGAGATCGTTCACAAAAGCCTTCTCCAGCTTGTCTCTCTCTGCCTGGTTCTTTTCGTTGACCAGTTTATTGTAATTTTCTAATGAGAATTTCGAATCGATCGGGATCACTTTGTCCTTCACGAACACCGCCGCATCAACGATCTCGCCATTCTTGAATGCGTATTGCATCTCATACTGTCCAGGAGCCAAGACATTCTTTAGCAGCGTCTCCAGATAATATTCCCCAAGTATGCCTCTATGTTTAGGATTCTTTAATATATCCTGCAGGTTCTGCAATTGGTCAGCAAAAGAAACGACTTGTTTGTTTGTCTCATCGAGTTTGGTCAATCCTTGGGTAACTTCGCGAATGAGCTTCGCCGACTCGCCCAATTGTGAGCGCATCGACTCCTGTATGTTCCGTGAATTTTGGTCGATCTTCGAATCAACAGTCTTGGTCAGATCTCCGACTTTGCGATCCAGGGTCCGCGACATCTCATTGACTTGTTCCAAGATGAGTTTTAGTCCGACATCTTCCTTGATCTCTTCCTTCGTTCCTTTTCGAGCCAACATTATGCCCATGGCGATGATCGTAATGATCGCAACGACCACAAGGATGATAAGTAATGTTTCCATATCAATATTCTAAGGTACTTGATACTTATTGTCCATAAATGTACACTTCATATATGTCATTACATGAAACTATCAAAAACCAAATAAAAGAGGCTCTTCGCGCAAAGGATACTATCAGATTGGACACATTGCGAGGTTTGAATGCATTGGCATTAAATGAACTACTCACTAGTACGACAGCAAGATCTACCAACCCCAAGACAGATCCAAAAATCGCGACCGACTTCCTCGCTGATGATAAAATGCTGGTGCTAGTAAAACGCAGCGTCAAACAGCGTAAAGATTCGATCGAGCAATTTATGAAAGGTGGTCGAACTGATCTCGCATCAAAGGAGCAAACTGAACTAACCATCCTGGAATCATTCATGCCTAGTATGATGACACGCGAGCAGATCCGTATCGTAGCTCATCAACGTATCGACGCGATCAAGTCCGCGGGCAACTTTGATCCAAAAGCTGGAGGCAAAATGACTGGAATGATCATGAAGGAGCTCGCCGGTAAAGCTGACGGGAATGACGTAAAAGCAGTTGTGGAGGTATTACTTAAAGCATAAGACGTCCAATTTGTGGCTACGAAATGTGCAGCTCTGTATAGCTGTGGATAATTACATTTGACAAATGCATATGCCAGGTGGTATAATACTGGTAGATAACCTTCAACCAATGACAATGATATGCCAGATTTCTACCCAATCAAAGGATCGCTTTTAGCGGCTGTCGAGAAGGAGATCGCGAGAGTGGCTACCCTTCTCCGGGATGCGAATAGTGGGACACCTGAGCGTAACGCGCCCGGTAGGCATCATCATGATGCCAAACATCATCCCATCCATCTGCCCGGCAGATGGATCGACCACAGTCAACCACGGGAGAAGGACTGAACTCATCAGACAAACTCCACCAAGGGCGTCCTCATCAGACGCCCTTTGATCTGCCAACTTTTATTTATTAGATCTATCGTCCTGGCCACTTCTCAACGATGAGCAGTGACTTCCCTTTTATAGGCATCTCTGACCAGATCTCTTCTGTGACGAATGGCATGAATGGATGGAGGGCACGAAGGATGACACTCAATGTTTGCAGCAAGAACTGTTTGCGAGATTTTTTGTCGGTTTCTGAAGTGCCGTTCAATATGGGTTTGCTCTCTTCGAGGATCTTGTCAGCGAATTCATGCCAAGCGTAGTGATACAATTTCTCTGAAGCGATATAGAACCTGTATTCATCCATCTCCTTCGAGACCTCAGCGATCAAGGCGTCTCGTACTCCTATATGCTTCTGATCGGCCTCCGAAAATCGATCGAAATCTGCGACCAGCTCTTCTCCATAAGTGCTATCCAACACGAACCTAGTGATATTCCAAAGTTTATTGACGAACTTCTTGTATGCCGTCACCTTGTTGCTCGACAAAGGCAGAGATGTACCAGGAGTATTCCCCACAACAACGGCCATCCTGAACGCATCGGTACCGAACTGTGCGGTTAGATCGAGAGGATTGATGACATTGCCTTTACTCTTGCTCATCTTCTGTCCCTTGGCATCTTGCACCAGTCCATGCATATAAACAGTCTTGAAAGGAACTTTATCTGTCCTATATAGACCGAGCATGATCATGCGTGCCACCCAGAAGAAAACCAGGTCGCCACCTGTTTCCATGATGTCCGTCGGGTAGAATGTTTTAAAATCATCATTATCTGGAAACCCGAGCACAGCATAAGGCCATTGGCTGGAAGAGAACCAGGTATCAAAAGTATCATTATCCTTCACGACCTTACCGCCACACTTATCGCATTTCACTATCTTGTCATCGAGGTCGACATAGCCAGTGTCACATGTCGGGCACAGCTTAGCAGGTATAGGGATGCCCCAAACGATCTGTCTGGAAATATTCCAATCAATGATGTTCTCCAGCCAATGCAGAGTGATCTTCTCGTAATGCTCTGGGATATAGACGATCTCATGAGATTTGATGACTTCCAATGCCCTCTCGGCAAGCTTCTTCATCCTCACGAACCATTGGCTCTTTATCTGTGGCTCGATGACCGTCCCACATTTGTAACAAGTCCTGACGACGTGCTTGTAGTTGGCGTCTATCTTCTCCACCAAGCCCTTTGACTGCAGTTTCGTGATGATTTGAGGCCTGGCTTTCTTTATGTGCATGCCTGCAAATTCCCCAGCGACTGGTAAGAGCTTACCCTGCTCGTCGATGATCTGCTCCTTATCGAGCCCATGACGCTCTGCGATACCGAAGTCAACCGGATCATGCCACGGTGTGATAGTCATCACACCGGTTCCAAACTCCATATCTATCACACTATCTTTGATGATAGTCGCTGTGATCGGCCCATTGATCCATTCAAGATCTATCTTCTGACCATCCTTGTACTCCGCATATCTCTTGTCATCTGGATGCATCACCACATATTTGTCGCCAAATTTTGTCTCTGGTCTAGATGTACTGATAGTAAATGGCCCATATTTAAGATAATAGAATCCCTCGACACGCTCTTCATCTTTGATCTCGAGATCAGAGAATGACGTCTGATGTTTTGGACACCAACTGACTATGCGCTTGCCACGATACAAGAGGTCGTCTTCTGAAAGCTTTTTGAATGTCTGGTAAACAACCTTCACTATATCTTCATCCAGAGTAAATTTTTCCCGCGACCAATCGCAAGAAGCCCCCATCTTTCTCACTTGAGATTTGATGGTAGCGGAGTTCGCTATGGTGAAGTCCATGATCTCTTTGTATAGTGTCGATCTTTCTATTTCAAATCTGGTTCTACCTTCTTTTTCGAGCTTCTTCTCATATACAACTTGTGTCTCGAATCCTGCATGATCGAGTCCAGGAAGCCACAATGTTTTGTAGCCACACATCCTCTTGTATCGGGTCATGATATCCTCGATCGTCATAACTAGTCCGTGCCCAGCATGTAGGGAGCCGTTAGCATTGGTCGGGGGCATGATTATAGTGAACGGCTTCTCATCTTTCGAAGTCGCGCCCGCTTCGACACACCTATCCGGATTAAAAAAACCACTTTTCTCCCACATCTCATAGATGCGATCCTCTGTCGCTTTGGAATCGTATGGCTTCAGGAACTTTTCGGGAACCTTAGAGTCGGGGTACGAACCACCTTGAGGTTGTATATTTTTATCTTCCATGCGTAAAATACTAACAAAAAATGGCTAAATATTCTAGCAACCTATTGGTATTCATCGATATTCACTCGTGCGCCAGAAAATCATGCAGCTTGAATGGTATTCTCTAGGCGTCGGATCTTTGAGGCATGTTCCTTATAGACTGTCTTCTGAATAGCACTCATGCTGCTCGCTATCTCTGCCACATCGTCTTTAGTAGCCATGTCGCGTTTTATGTCGTTTATATCCTTATGCATACCATTAAATTCTTCATGGACTTCAGCTTTGAACGACTCTAATTCGGCATGGATACCGTCAAGCTCAACGTGAACCCCATCAAGTTCAACGTGAATCCCGTCAAGTTCATTGTGAATCTCATCAAGCTCAACGTGCACTTTCTTAAATTCTGATCGAAATTCATCACTTTGTTCTTTGAAACCTCTCTGAACCATTCCAGCTAGATCATCAATCATTTGTTCGGTGGTTCTATTTTGCTTATTCATATATTTGATTTGTTAGGTTATAAATATTTGCAGGTGCCACAATTTTATCACTACAAAAAATCTCCACAAGTTCACGAAAACATATTTCTGTTTCCTAATGCTATTTTGGGTCTCTCCAATTAAAATATCTCACATCATGACCAGCCCATCACCATTAAAATATGGCAATGTCTAAAAATGCTGTTTTTCGTCTTTTACTAGGATGAGGAAAAAAGCCGGCACGATATATAGAGTCAAGAATGAAGAAAGCGTCAAGCCAAAGATAACGGCACCCCCGAGAGAGCGCCAAAGCTCGTTGGACAGCGTGACAGGGAGAATACCGATGATCGTACATATCGAGGTGATGAAGATCGCCTCAAGTCTCGATTTCCCCGCATCAGCGATGGCATCCTCGAACTTGATGCCGCTATTTATATTTAGATTGATCTTGTCGACTAGAATGATGGCGTTTTTAACAACGATTCCAAACAATGCCAATATACCGATCAAACCTGGGAATGAGAGCGGCACATCGAATACAGCCATACCTATGAATACGCCGATGAGAGCCAGGGGGATCGGTACCAGAACGATGAGCGCCTTACGGAAAGAATTGAATTGAATGATGAGCGTAGCGACGATGAGGACGAGCGCGATCACCATGGCACGGAGGACGGAAGCGACAGACTCCGCATTCTGTTCATTCTCACCTCCATATGTTATCGAGTACCCCTGAGGCAAATTATAGCTTGTCAATTTCTTCTGAAAGGCTGTCAGGATCGCTTGGCCGTTAGTCGTTGAATTGGCACCGCCAGACAAGATGATCGTTCGCTTTTGATCGATGCGGGTGATGACATCGACAGCTGGTTTTAATCCTATATTCGCAACATCTTTTAGATATACAGGTGCCCCCTTTGTATTTAATATCTGTAAATTTTGGATAGAAGCGAGATTCGGTAAGGAGTTTTGATCAAATATGGCGACCAATTGAACTTCCTTATCCCCTTCGACGATCTTCGTGAGCTCGACACCAGAGACAGCCGTGCGCAGAGCGGAACCGACGACAGCGGCATTCAGATTATTTTGTTCCATCGCGGCCGGATTCAGATCAAATGTGTACTCTGGTACGGACTCTTTCTGTGAGACGCTCACATTTACCACGCCTGGGATAGATGACAATATCGGTTTCAAATTACGGACTATTCCCGAGAGAGTATCTAGATCATCTCCTGCTATATGGGCCTCAAACGCGGCACCAGACGGCGGACCACCAGCCAATGTGGAAACATTGACTTCCATTCCTTGTGTCCCGATCAAGTCGGCACGGAGTTTGTCAGCAAAATCATACGATTTCATAGAACGCATCGATGCATCCTTCAAGATGATCGATATAGAGGCCAGATTTGATCCACTTCCCGCCCCAGCTCCGAAAGACCCAGAATTGGGACTAGCCGAACCGATGATCGTAGAGAAATTGTCGATATCTTTGTAACTCATCAGCTTCGTTTCGACGGCTTCCACACGCCTGCTCGTCTCAGTCAGATTGGTACCAACAGGGGTACGCATATCGATATAGACATAATCACTATCTTGGATCGGGAAAAAAACGCTTTTAACGAAACCCGTCGGGACTAGTGCGATCGCTAGAACGAATAATACAAAAACGAAAGTCAGCACGCGTCGACGGCGTTTTTTGTCCAGGATATAGTGTCGGAACGAAAGCTCGTAAACAGGCAAGAAACGATGAAAATTGATGATGCCATGCATCAGCCGTCCACTCATATTTTCGTGATCACGACTCCCCTGCTGGCGGAGCTTTTCTTTGATGAGATCATCGCTCTCCCATTCCCTATCAGTCAATAGTCTATTTTCGGCCAACCTTGGCTTCCCGCCTCGTTCATACCACCATATGAGATACCCCTCTATCATGATGAGGAGCACCCCAACTACATATGCCAACGTTCCTCCTGTGAAGAACAATATTCCTGCGATCACGATCAGGACAAATTCGATAATGAAAAAGAATCTCCTTGTGAGACGGATGCGCTCGAGAACAGCGGCGAGAGGATGGTTGATCATGAGAGCGATCAAGAGCGATGCAACCAAAGTGATCGAAACTGTAACTGGGATCGATTTTAGATACTGTCCAATGATACCGCTCGCGAATAGTAGCGGTAAGAACGCCCAGACTGTGGCGAGAGTTGTGGTCGTGAGTACCCATTTGAAGTCATTCAATACTAGGAGCACGGCTTCTTCGGGTGTGAATTTCCCGGTATTCAGATATTGTTTGGTCGCGGAGACGACGACGATCGCATCATCGACCAAGAGTCCGAGAGCCAATATCAGTGAAAAGAGTGAGAGGAAATTGAGTGATATTCCGAGCAATAGCAGACATCCGAACGAAACGAAAAATACCAGTGGTATGGCGATACCAGCGACGAAGGCCTCCTTCAAACCGACGATGAGAAATAGGATGATCGATACGAGCAAGACTGTAAGTAAGAAGTCGTCAGACAGCTGAGTAAAGTCATGCCTCACCACTTTGGCTAGATCCTTACCGACAATGCTATATGTGATACCTGGAGGCAATTGTTTGACCATCTTTTCCACAGTTGCTTTTGCAGTATCGACAGTATCCAACACAGACGATCCTTGACGTTTTATGATAGATAAGGTCACCGCATTCTTTGGTTCCGATCCGGCACTCGAGAGACGTGAATATGTTGTCTTCTTCACAGCTTTTTCACTGACCGCCGCGATATCTTTTAGATACACGATACTGCCATCCGAGGAATGCGACACAGGCACATTGCTGATCTCTGTCACATCATTCAATGATTCATCTGAACGTATAGGCACGATGAACGTGCCAGTCTCAAAGTTTCCAGCCGGTATAGCTGAATTGGCGGCCAATATGGCACTGTTCGCGGTGGATATATTTATCCCATAAAATAACAGCTTGTCTGGTCGATATGCTACTTCAAATTCCTTTTCATCTCCGCCAGAAATATTGATCTGACGTACACCAGGTATTTTCTCCAATTCAGTCTGAATATCTTCCGCATATTTACGCAAAGTGAACGCGTCATATGGCCCTGTTATCGAGATAGACCAGACAGGCATGTCATCGAGAGAGATCTCCGTGACTACCGGATCTTTGGCATCAGTAGAGATGTTCGGCTTGGCATTATCGACAGAATTACGCAGTAACTGAATGGAACTCTCTATGTCAGCATTGGCGTTGAATTCGACAGTGATGGCAGAGATAGAATTGTATGAATTTGAAGTGAGCTTGTTCAATCCTTTCAATCCTGAAAGCTGTGTTTCTATCTTTTTCGTCACGAACTGTTCCACGTCTGTCGGCGATGCTCCGGGATACACTGTCGTCACTATAGCGATCGGGATCTTCACTTCTGGACTCGATTCACGTGGCAAACTAAAGAATGAATACAATCCCCATGCGGTTATGAGTATAATGATGAGAACTACCACGCGGAAATTTGATACAAAGAAATTTAGCCATGTTTTTCGCAGCTCTGGTCGGAATGTCAAGCGCTCCAGATATTTACTGTCTGATGAATGTTCTTTGTTGTTCATACTTGAAGAATATTTATCACTTATAATCTATTGAACCGATCCGAGAGCCTGATCATCTGATCTTACGAAAGACACTGGTCCAGATGGATCTATTCTACAACCACCGTCTGACCCTCTTCCAATTCATAGACAGGGGTGATGATATCCATCGCGTCATTCAGACCTTTCACAACTTCGATAAAATCACCTCTCACCGCGCCTAGTGTGACGTCATTACGTACGATCTTTGAACTCGCATCGACGGTAAAAACGTATGCCGCTCCAGGGATGATCTTCACGTCCTGAATCGGCAAGAGATATGTGATGGTTTGTGATCCTGATGGCACTTTAGTCTGCAATATCGACGATGACACGTCCTTCGACATCAGGATCGAGACTGTGACATTCTGACCGATGATCAACCCAGAATTCACAGAATCTCCGATCTCGATGACAACCTCCGCCTTCTTTGTCAAAGGATCGACACCTGGGGCAATATTTGAAACCGTTCCCATGATCGGAGTAGACGACGCATTCATATCACTTTGTGACACTCGTCTTTGCACGATGACTGATGAACCGACTGCGACTCGAGCTAGATCCTCACCACTCACGTATGCTTTGATCTCGATGCCACTATCATTTCCTATGATCGTCGCGAGTAGCGTACCTGGAGAAGCGAGTTCCCCTTCTCGGAGCGGCAGAGCAGACACTTTACCACTGATCGGTGATCTGACTATCGTTTTTGCCAACTGAGCCTCGAGATTGCGCACACCAGCCTGCGCGACAGAGATCTGCGCGTTGGCTGTACCGTTCTGCGAAGAGATCATGGTATCCAATGTCATCTTTGCCGCTGTCAATGATTGAGCCGCGCCAGAGAGAGAAGCGTGAGCTCCAGAGATCGCCGCTTTCCAAGCATTCACCGTCACTGAAAATGAAGGCGTCGCGTATGTCGACACATCATTCAATATTTTGGACATATCATTTAACAATATATCAGCCGTTGACATATTCTTCGTAGCGAGCTTGATCGCATTCTGTATGATATCCGTACTGCTGTCAGAACTGAGATTCGCGATCGTATTCTTCCATGTCACGAGACCTGATCGCAGATCGATGTCAGCTGTAGTTATCTCAGAATACATCGCCGCATCTGTAGAATACGAAGTCAATCTTCCGCCATTTCCATCATTGTTGTATAGAATAGTATCTGCCTGCGAAGTGATAGCGTCATTGGTCTTGATATATGCATCTCGTATCTTGTCCAAGACATTCTGTTTTGCCGAGTCCAATGACACCGCGCCAGTCGAGAATTGACTCTGTGCCAGAGCTAGAGATGCTTCGGCTTGCGCGAGTTGCGCGCGAGTATCAGCATTTTGAAGTTCGAGGATGACTTGACCTTGATATACTCGACCTCCGAGCGAAACGTCGATGGTCGAAACGGGTGCGGACATCTGACTGCGAAGATCTGCCTGTGAACGTGCCTCGATGACTCCGTCAGCTGAAATCGCGATATTTCCTCTGCGAAATGACGCAATGTTCACCAACGTGACCTGTTTCGCACCAGAGTCATTGATTGCTGGAGCAACCGATGAAGCCGCCCTACCAGCAATGATGGCGACAATGACCACCACCAGGACGATAACAGTCGAAATAACTACGTGTTTACGTATATATGAAAATATTGACATACTTTTCATACTACAGGAAGAGTGATGCGGTTGCAAATAGTGCACTGCTAACGCAAATCTTACCATCCCCGATAGCCATGACCGTAGCTGTAATTATAGTAATTCTGATAAGAATATGACGGATACGAATATGAGTAGTCAGGATAATAGGAGTAGGAATATGAAGGGTATGAATAATATGGCGCCGAAACATAATACGGCTGCTGATATACGTATGTTGGCTGATTTACATAGCCGCAACAGCTACCATTTCTATAGTTGTCATAGTAGTTAGAATAGCCACCATTATAGTTATTATAATAGTTTGAATAGCCATTATCATAGCCATAATTGCCATAATTGTTGCCGTAATTTTGGTAATTATAACCGCCGTAATATTGCGCATGAGCACCACCTGGTGCGAGCAAAAGGACAGCCACAAATATGGTCAATATGGTCGACGTAATGTATAAGTATTTGTATGTATTTTTCGTCATATAATGGAAGGATATAACTATACGATTGAAAGGTCAACCATGGTTACCCATTTGTAATATCAATGCAATTCGGAGACTTCTTGATCGTAGAGTCACGACGATAAACCAATATATTATCGCCAATATATACCAAGCAATAGGCTAATAAATATTATTTGTCTTTCCTCTTCAATATCGCAAACCCATCCATGATGACTTCACAGAGAAAATCCTCAAGCTGACTCAAGTCTTCTTTGGTTTGTGCCTTGTAGAGATAAGCGTAGTAAAGACGCTTCTGCTCCTGACGAATAATCGCAGGTGCAATATTTGCCTGTAGAAGCATGGCGTTCATGAGAATACTGTGGAGCTTGAGGATTAGATTCTCGTCGATCTTTTCGCCTTTTTCGATATGGTCGAAAAGATAATTCAAGGCAGTCTGGTGATTCTTCGCTTCGAGCTGTTCGGTCAGACTCTTATCAGGCACCTCAGCGTTATCGAAAAGCACCGCAGCCGTATCAGGCTCGGTAAGAGTGCTGCCTTTATAAGCTGCGCTTCTTCAGAGTCACGAAAATCTCACTCACATTGTTCGTTCAATTTTTGTGACTCTACGGGGAGTCGAACCCCGATTCCAGCCTTGAGAAGGCCGTGTCCTAACCATTAGACGATAGAGCCAATTTCTTTATTATATCCTCTTTTACACTGCGACTACTCTTTATTCGTTTCTCCCTTCTTCGCGCACCATCTATTGTACTGAATGATTCAGAATATACCAATAGATAAGGACGGCGCATCTTTGTTGACGTGACTCCTCCACTGTTATGCTTCCCGAGTCGAGCCTTGATATCCTTTGTCGACCCGACATAATACCAATCATTATTTATGCTTTTTATCATATAAACATAAAACATGTGAATGAACGTGTCCTAACCATTACCTGACTGCCGGCAGGCAGGGACGATAGAGCCATGTAGTGCCTATCCAAATACGCAAATATCAAAATGAAAAATCAGTGCCACAAAACAATAACATGAAAGTCAGACCTTTTCAAGCCATTCATTTTCCTGCCTCACCAACGAGTCAGCAGATAGATCTGGATTCCTGAGGAGCGCCTTTACGATGCGCTCCATCCGGACAGACTGAGAACCCTTGACCAGGATGACATCCCCACGTACCACGACTGGCATACCAGCCTTTCCAACATCGATGGACGAATCGAACGAGTAGACATGCCGCGAATCCATACCGGCACGGATAGCCTCGTCAGCAGTCGCACGTGAACGGGGTCCGACAGTGATGAGAACATTCGCGATACCGGCGACTTCCCTACCGATCTTCTTGTGCTCTTCCGCAGAATACTTGCCGAGTTCCATCATGTCACCCAAAACAGCTATTTTGGAACCACTAACCTCGATCGATCGGAGTGTCCGCAGAGCCGCCGATGTCGCGTCAGGTGAAGAATTGTATGTGTCATCGATGATCGTGGAATCATTGATTCCACGAACAACATTCATACGTCCATGAGGCGCATTATATCTCTCAAGACTGGTAATGATCGCCTCTCGATGAATACCTCTCGCTAGCCCAACAGCGGCGGCGGCCAAAATTGGATACTGATACGTTTCTCCGACAACATCAGAGATCATCACCGATGTTGGAACACCGTGAATATCGATATTGAATTTCGTGCCGATCGGAAATCTCAGATCCCCTTCTGTTTTATAAACGATAGAGAGATCATGCCCGATGACATTTGCAGTCGCGACAGTCCCGTAACCGAGTACACTCACATTTCTCCGCTTCACCCTATCTGAAAGTGAAGAAACATCCGGATCATCGGCGAACAATATGAGCGATCCTCCTTCTTTGACAGCAGTTGCGAGAGTTGCTTTTTCTTCGAATACTTGTTCGGGAGAATTGAAGAATTCCACATGAACAGGAGTTTTACTGACTTTGGTGATAACAGAGATATCCGGCTTCAACCATTTAGCAATACTACTGATATCCCCCGGATGATCAGCACCGATCTCTAGAACGAGACAATCCGGATATTCTCTGGTAGTCATGATCAGTTTCAGACCTTCAAAAATATTTCTCGACCATCCTCCAAAACTATGCCATGCATTTGGCACACCGATCACAGTAAGCGGTAAACCGATCTCGCTATTCATACTTTTGTCACTCTTCCTCACGTATTTGCTCTCATCTTTCAGAACACAATAGATCGCATCCTTCGTAGAAGTCTTGCCCACGCTACCGGTTACAGCGACGACAAAAGGTTGATATTTGCGGACGATCAACTTGGATTCGAGGATCAATATATATATCAGAATTTTCTTGAAAAATTGCATGGCAGGCACTTTCTATTTACTAGCTCCTGTTTACGGTTTACTGTCTACTAATCTCTACTCCACTAAACATTACCATATCACATGGAACCATACTACCTATCTGGAGTGATATCATAATAATCGATCAAGAATTTTGTCATCTCACTAAATGGTGTCGTTAAGGTGTCAGACGCATATTGTGCACCCTTTGGATATATCTGATAAAAGAATACGATATATTTCGGATCATACGCTGGGAAATATCCAAAGAACGAGTGCAGATACCTATCAGGATAATATCCGCCATTCACATGATCAGCGATCTGAGCAGTGCCAGTCTTTGCCGCAACAGAATAGTTTTCAAAATGAATATCCGGGTGCGCCAGGGCGATCTTGAGATCGACGACATTGATAAGCATACTCGTGACTTCATCGACGGTTTGTTTCTTCAATACTGGACCAGATTTTACAGGATCTATCTTTTTGATCGTCCCATCGAACCGATCGATCTCACGGACCAGATGTGGCGTGATGAGATATCCACCATTCGCGAGAACTGCCAGAGCTCTGACCATCTCGACCGGCGAGACCGCGATACCTTGGCCGTACGCGCCCGTAGCGATCTCGATATCACGACCAGACTTTAGGTTACTGATGATGCCTGTCGCTTCGTTGGGTTGATCGATGCCGCTCTTTTGCCCGAGTCCAAAACTATCAAAGTACTTGAACATCGTGCCATTACCGAGCTTGTGTTCGACATTCATGGCGATCGTCGCGGCACCGACATTCAATGATTGACTGAGTATCTCCTGCATCGGTATCACTCCCCTAGCTTTACCATCATAATTTGAGATCTTTTTCGTATTCAGAGTGAGCGTGCCAGTATCGTTGTATGTAGAGATCGGAGTTTCCACGCCTGTGTCCAATGCCATCGCCATCGTCAATGGTTTCATGATCGACCCCATCTCATAGACATGTTCGACCAAAGAATTGGAAAAGACTTTTGCGTTCTTTACATTGGATGTATCATTCGGGTCGAATGATGGGAGTGACGACATAGCGATGATCTCACCTGTTTTTGGATCCATGACGATACCACCTATCTCATCAGGTTTCCATTTTTCATCTGTCTCCATCAAGATCTTTTCCAAATACTTCTCAGTCGTCGGATCGATAGTCGTCACGATGTCACCAGATAAAGTCGACCCACCAAATACTGCGTCTTTCACTCCAGAAAAGAGTTGCGCAAAAACATTCATCGAATTGCTAACCCCCGCCCTTTCGAGCACATTCTCATATGAGCTTTCAAGCCCGTATCTGCCCTCGATCGCGCCAGAGGTTGAATTCTCGCCAACGAGACCCAGCTCATGTGCGGCGATAGAACCGCCTGGATATGTACGCCAAGTCTCCTTGACGACACCGATACCAGTGAGCGCGAGCGTCTTCACTGTCGTGGCGATATCCTCCGGGACTCTATGAACCAGTTCCTCATACATATCACCCTTTTTCGTTGCTTTTACGATAAAGCTTGCTCTGTCCAACTGGACATATTGAGATAGCGCATCATATGTTTGCGCATGGTCCACGATCTGTGATGGATTCATATATATGAGATATCCACTGCCGATCGCCGCGGCGGAAGCTTTGGTGCCATCTTTGGAACTGAAAAATATCGTACCTCTATCAAATAGTGACGCGCTCGGTTTCACATATTGCTTATCGGCCTTCATGTGATAACTCTCACCTTTGACTATCTGAGTCGTATAAAGTGAGATCATCAAAACTACCGCCACTGCCAATATGCCTATATATATGAGCCTAGCCCGAAAACGTTGACTATAATTCATGTCCAACTAAAGCTACGCGACCCAGTGATGCATTGCGAGGGATATAGAGACTGACTTTGCCCGTCGTGAAGCCATGTTTCGATAGAGTATCTGGTGTGATCTGGCTAGAAAGGCCCAAATATCTGGAATCGAGACTCTGAACCTGATTCTCCGTCGCAATCAATTGGGTTTCGATCTTCTGCAATGCTATCGTAGTGGCGATAACTCTATACACATTGAATATATATATACCAACCATTAGCGCACACCCGAAAATCAGAACATAGATGAGATGTCTCCTATATTCATTCGCTATATTGTATGTATTTATCAATGTTTTTGTCATTTATTTGATATTTCATTAAATTTTTTCTCTATTATCCTCAACTTCGCGCTTCTAGACCGTGGATTCACTGCTCTCTCCTCATCACTCGCGATCGTTGGTTTTTTTGTGATGATATTTGCTCCCTCTATAGCTTTTTCTTTATAAAAATCTTTTACTATCTTGTCTTCTAAACTATGAAACGAGATCACACCCATGCGTCCGCCATCATTCAAAGCTTCATAACCTTTTTTCAAACCATCCTTGAGTGCATTCAACTCATCATTGACCGCGATACGCAATGCTTGAAATGTTTTTGTGGCTGGATTTATCTTCCCTCTCCTGTAAAATCCTGGAACTGACATCTTCACGATCTCTACCAACTCAAATGTCGTCTCGACCCTCTTCTTTGCTCTATAATTCACGATAGCTCTCGCTATCCTCCTCGCGAATCTCTCTTCTCCGTATCCAAATATCACATTCGCGATATCCTCTTCTGTCCAACCATTGACTATATCTCTAGCTGTAAAGAGATGCCTATGCGGATCACCCATAGTCATGAGTAGTGGCTCATCTCTCTGAAATGAAAATCCTCTCTCGGACGATTCCAATTCATCAGATGAGAAACCAAGGTCTAGGAGGATCATGTCTACACTTGAGATACCGTGTGTCTCAAGGACTTTATCCAGGTTACGGAAGTTCTCACATTCGAGAACGATCTTTCCATTTACCGAGCCTGGCAATATGATGCGTGCCCTATCGATCGCTTGGATGTCTCGATCCAACCCGATCACATTCATATCTCCATCTAGTGCCCGGGCGATCGCTATAGCATGTCCTGCACCGCCTAGTGTTCCATCCAAATACCATGGACCGGATATTGGATATCGAATATTGGAAGTTTTAGATCCAGATGATTCAGACTCCTCTATCAAACCCCCGATCACTTCTTGTAAAAGAACTGGCTCATGTATGCTCTTCGCGACGTGATCTGCTTCTTTCTCTCTATTGTCTGCTTGCATGATCATTTGACTCCAGCTGCTCCGAGCTTTTCTGCTAATGTACCAGCCCTGTTCTCAACCTCGGCTCGGTACACATCCCACACCTTCTCATCCCAGAGTTCCGCGCGATCACCGACTCCGATAAATACCACCTTATTGCTCTCGAGCTTGGCACGCTCTCGGATATACTCTGGCAATAACATTCTGCCAGCTGCATCAACCTCGGCTTCAACTGCTCCTCCCAGGAGGTAACGATTGAAACCTCGATTGTCCGCCTGCAGCATCGAGGAATCTCCGGCCGACAGTCTCCCTGAGATCTTCTCCCATTCTTTCATCGTAAAGATGAAGAGACAGGAATCGAGACCAGGGGTTACAACCACCGTCTTCCCCATTTCCTTTCGGAATTTTGCAGGAAGCGATAGGCGGTTCTTGTCGTCGATAGTATGTCGGAATTCGCCGATAAGCATTTTGTTTTCGCGAGTGAAATGGTTCGGCTTTCCTTCAAAATATTTAAATTATGAGAAAATGACCTTATCCACTTCATCCCACTTGATGGATATTATATCCCACCTCAATATGAATACACAATAAAATAACAGTGGATAACCTGTTGATAACATTACTACTCTGTACTCGGTGACGACATCGTATAACTCAAACCACTTACAACTTTATCAATAACATATCGAATTGTGGAAACTACCTTATCAAACTTTTCTGTAACAAATGAGGCTACAAATTCTGACAGAGTTGGCGGATCGGTAAAATTCAAATCTGTGGACGTGGCAGTCAATAAGGAAAGTTCATAGATAGGGTCGGTCGTCGAAGCATTGGTGGCCTTGGGCGCGGGCGATGACACGAAATTTTGCGTCACGATGTCCGATGAGTCGTCTGCCTGCGATGATGTTGGATTTGGCACCTGATTAACGACCGGAGTCGGGACATATGGCGGTTGCGGAACGACAACCTGCGTAAAGCTTACGGAAATACTGTGACTGGCGGTAACATTGGCAAATGTGTACTTACTATTCAACAAGGACACCAAGGACCCGTCTACGGTCACATTCGCAACCTGATATCCTGTCGCTGGAGTGACGACATAAACTTGACTGCCTCCGGAATTCACCGTCGTGGCGCCGAGAGGACTGATAGAACCGTGAGAACCTGCCGAGGCTGTCAGAGTGTACGTTGTAACTGGAACCAGATTTGCAGTCACATTCACGCGATCTGTAGAGTTTAGAGATCCATCAGAAACTCTAACTTCTAGAACATATGTTCCCGCCTCTGAAAAAGTGACAGCTGTGGAAACGTTCGAAATATTGGAGAATGTCACTGTACCAGGACCCGAAACCTTCGACCAAGAATATGTGAGTACATCACCATCCGGATCGGATGAAGCTGAAGCTGACAGGCTAGCGGATGCAGGTATGGTAGTAGAAATATTCAGTCCAGCGTCGGCGACGGGCGATCTATTTGGCAAAGTGACGATTGGCGAGGTGACATCCGGTGGTGGCGGAGTGACGACAGGCGCAGTTACGTCTGGTACAATCGTTTCGACAATAGGATCGGCGGCGGTGGTAAACGTCTGATCAGCGGATATATTTGGCGCATTATTTACGGGATCATTTGATGACACGCGGAAATGGTATGTCGTATGTGACAACAGATTTGACAGAGTCTGGCTATGCGATTTAACCCACGTATAACTGATAGCCGTACTACTCCCATATGCATTGGTCAGACCATATTCAACCTTTGACGAAGATGTTTTATCAGTTGTCCAGGTGATAGTGGCGGAAGTTCGTCCCGGAGTACCTGCAGATATCGCGGAAATCACAATCGGTACCGTACGTATACTATAACGACCAAGACTAACCGACAACGTAACAGTCCCCGAATCTATTGATCCCAGGGAATCATCGACCTTAAAAGTTACCGTACGACTACTACCAGACTCTGCCAATACTGGTGTCCAAGAAAAGGCTCCAGTCGAAGCATTGAAAGTCGCACCTGATGGTAAACCCTCCGCTGAATACGTGAGAGTGCCGCCGTCTGGATCGGTGGCGGTAATCGTGAAACTCAGATTGCTATTCGCATCCACAGACTTGTTGCCTATCGGCGCGAGAACTGGGGCACTATTCGAAACATTGATGGTGACTTCCCCTTGAACTGTGCGAGTCTCGCCGTCCAACCACACTTCAAACATCTTTAATGCGAGATTATACTTGGAACGATGTGCCGCGACGAAAGCAGAAAGATTCGCGAGTCTGAGCCGTCCATCAACATCGATAGAAAACTCATCATCAATATTTCCACCAACAATCGTGAAATTTGTAGTAGAGGCAAAGTCACCTGACCTCGTATAAGCAACCTTCCCAATCATAGAACCGTTATTGCTATTTAGATCGAATGTTTGTGCCGGTATCGATGTCATCGAGAATGGAGTAAAACATGACATACCGAGCGTCGTTACCCTATAACCACTAGTCACTGGCACGGAAAGACCACTATCGAGCTCTGTCATCGTTTGGTTGATCAGACTCACATGCGCTCCGAGAAGTTGTGCCATATCGCCAGTAGTTTGTGTAGAATTGAGGACCAAGCTATTGCCGATGAGATAAAATCCTGGGCGGCCTGAATCTCCCGGATACGCAGACGCAGTCAGCACATTCGGTTGAGAGATATCATTCAATTCAAAACCAAATGGACGATATTTCGAACCTGAAGGGTATGTAATCAACGAAACGGAAGCGTTAGAGCCGCCATAGAGAGTTGCGATAGCTTCTCGTATGAGGAAATCTCCTGTTTGAGAATAGAATATCACTGGCACATCTCTCACACCATAAGTGAACATATCGTCACTCGTCAATATCGGATAGTAAGCAACATCTGGTGGTAAATCCTGATCAAAGACGACAACCGCAATATCAGTTCCGCTGACTTGTTTCATTCCAGCAACCTTGACTGTATGATCACCCTTAGAACTATGAAAAATAACATCCTGTCCAACAAACACACCGTAACCATTGAGGTGCCACGCGCTCACGGCATGTCGAGGACTTATCAGAGTATATCCATAATGGTCCGTACCAGTGTGATCGGCGCTGTGACCAGAAAAATTCAAACCAGAAACCCAACTTTTCAAGAAATCTGTATTCCTGGCAGGATCAGTAGTTGCATTGGAAGGCGCCTTGACACTAGCATTGTCAATGCGATCATTGAATCCATTTACCATCACCGAGTACAGATTCTTCGAAGAAGGACATGGCAAATTATAGACATTACCGACCGCTCCAGATACTTGAGCTGTCTGTGTTCGTGGATCGATAGCGACGGCCAGAGAACTAGATTGAGCGATCACGAACTTGATGGATCCGACTAGAATGACGACGAGAAGGAGTGTGGCAGCGATCAATGCAGCAACATATCCATCATCTTTTTTCATGATGAAATTATAACACCTCTCACAAACATTTGACTGTGTATAACTATCCGATTTCAGATTACTGTTTATTGTATACTGATCACTCCTTCCCCTTACCTTTCATCAGTGGAAACATCGTAACCTCGCGTAGCGGCTTGTTAGTCAACACCGCAAATAGCCTCTCACCAAAACCATAACCACAAGTAGGTGGCATACCGTGTTCGAGCATCTCTACGAATTCATCATCTGCCATCATCGCTTCTGTATCGCCGCCTTTCAATAATCTCGCCTGATCTTCAAAACGTTTGCGCTGATCTATCGGGTCATTCAGTTCCGAATAACCACGACCGATCTCGGAGCCGGCAATGATCGGTTGAAACATCTGCACAACTCCACTATATCCATTTCCACCATTTTCATTCATTATTTTTGATCCAGCTTCACTCACCCTCTTTGCGAGCGGTGCGACGAGTACAGGATGATTGATCAGGAATGCCGGACCAGCGATGTTCTTGCGACAATATTTCCATAACGTATCAACGAGACGTTCACGGTTCAAGCCATCATACCCTACTTTCAATGATCGCAACCTTTCGACGATCTCCTCATCAGTAGCTTTGTGTATATCGATGTTTGTCTGCTTCAAGATCTCTAGAGCATAGTCTATCTTCACCCATTCATCTGCCAGGTCGAAAGTGTGCTCCTTGTACGTAAACTTGGTGGTGCCAAAGACTTCCGTGGCGATGCGCCGATACATCCTGGTCACAAACTCCATACCGTCGTTATAATCCGCGTATGACCAGTAAAATTCGAGATTTGTGAACTCCTGCATATGTTCAGGGCTCGAACCTTCATTCCTGTAGACACGACCGATCTCAAATGTTTTTGGGAAACCTCCAGCCATGAGCCTCTTTTGCCACAATTCTCCGACAGAAATACGCAGGAAAACGTCCATGTCATGATCATTGTGATGCGTCTTGAATGGAGTAGCTTCCGCGCCACCCGTCGTCGTCTCCAGAGTCGGTGTCTCGACTTCCAAAAAACCCTCTTCTTTCATGATCGTGCGTACAACTTCCCAGAATTTGGCCTTTTTATAGAATATGTCGCGCGCCGCTTTGTCCATGATGAAATCTAGATATCTCTTGCGGAATTTCTCATCAGGATCAGTGAGACCGTGCCACTTTTCTGGTAGTGGCAACAGTGCCTTGACAGCGATAGTCCATGATGTGACCAAAATGCTCTGTTCACCTCTTTGAGTAGTCATGAATGTCCCAGTGACACTGACGATATCACCGATATCGATAGTCGCAGTAAACAACTCGAACAATCTTACATCCAGAACGTCTTTCTTGATGACTGCTTGAAAAGCCGCTTTTCCATCATCGAGCACTAGGAACAAGATAGCGCCTTGTCCGCGGATGGCCATGATGCGTCCACACAGAGATACCTTCTCCGCCGACTTTTCGAATTGCGCAAAATCCTTCTTTGCATCCTCGAGACAAAAACTTCGTGGCACTTTAGCTGGATAAGGATCCATTCCAGCCTTTTCTAGTAATGCCAATTTATTCAATCTAGTTGTGCGAAGTTCATCGATCGATGCCATTTGGATTAGATATCAGTATACAGTAATCGGTAATCACAATATTCGGTTTACTGTTTACTTTATTTTATAATAACTATCGTGTACTCTATCGTTCCTTTTGGAGTCACCACTTTTACTTTCTCACCTTTTTTATGACCAAGGAGAGCAGATCCGAGTGGAGAAATGTTCGATATCTTGCCATGAGTCATATCAGCCTCTTCTGATCCGACAATGGTATATATATACGACTTGTTATCACCGTCTTTCTGCAATCGGAATGTTGAACCGATCGTTACCATCTCTTTCCCTCCTTCACCGATCATGACAGCGCTCTTCAATAGAGTCTCCAATCTCGAGATACGGTCCTCGACCAGAGCTTGCTCTTCGCGAGCCTGATGATATTCGGCGTTCTCCGAAAGATCGCCAAGCTTTTTTGAATATTCTAAATGTTCAGCGACCTCTTTGCGCCTCTCGCTCTTGAGAAAATTTAATTCTTTTTCTAACTCTGCGCGCTTTTCACTGGTTAGATATTGTACATCTGTAGGCATGGTATAAAAATTACACTTAGTTTATAAGAGATTGTGCCCCATATAGTACCAAGAAAGTGTGACAAACTCAATAGAGGCTTGCATTTTGTATACATGCGCATATACTTAAATTCAATATGAAGATACTCATCATCGAAGATGACATTTCTGTATCTGAAGCGCTCTGCAGTGGTCTAAAGTCTGCGGGTCACACTGTCGAGGTCGCCCATGATGGCAATGAAGGCTCATTTATGGCTAGAAGCTTTGAACATGACATGATCATTCTCGACTATTCGATGCCAAAGAAAGACGGCCTGGCGGTGACTCGAGAGATCCGTGCGCTCGGCAAGACTACTCCGATCATTTTCCTCTCTGTGACCGAGGATCCCGATATCAAAGTCGCCGCCTTCGAGTCCGGAGCTGATGACTACATGACCAAACCTTTCGCTCTCCAGGAACTGATGGCGCGGATCAAATTGCTCTCACGTAGACCAAGGAAAGCGGATATCCCTACGCTCCAGATACATGACCTAAAGATCGATTCGGAAAGGAGCATAGTCATGAGAGGCAACCGTCGATTGAAGATCACCCGGAAGGAATTTTGCTTGCTCGAATACATGGTGAAGCATGCAGGAACCGTTCTTTCTCGTGCGCTCATCATGGAACATGTCTGGACAGCTGACAGCAATCCGTTCTCAAATACCGTCGAAGCGCATATCCGAAACCTACGAAAGAAGCTCAATGTCGGTCGAAAACCGAGCCTTATTGCCAATATTCCAGGTCGTGGCTACATCATCGACACCCCCGAACATCTCCGAGATGCCTATGATTTATAACAGTTATCTGACGAGTCCTCACTAGCTTTTCGTCCAAAATAGTTTTTATCTATATTTTATCGAAATTTGATTCTTTTTTTATCGAATTTTTATCAAAAATTCATCAGGATTTTATCTACTATTTGTTAGCCTGTATGTAGTTATGCGTCGACATAACTCTTACGAATCTAATACTTTGTGACCATCATGATGATGTGATAGATGATCTCATGTTTGCAGGGACATGAGGAACCAGAACCACTTCCCTTCCACTGATGCTTTTCCCATCAGTGGAAATATGAGTGGTGCTCATCTACTTTGTGCCGAGGACCAGGATCGAACTGGTGACCCTTCCCTCTTCAGGGGAATGCTCTACCAACTGAGCTACCTCGGCAAAATACTTCGTCCTTTACTACCTCAACAATTCTTTGATCGAATCCGTTGCGCTTTGCACTGTGTCCATACCACCTTGGATACTATGAATACCTCCTGTCGCTTGACTATATAGACCGAGCATCATAGTGAGATAAGGTTGAATGAAATAATATGCTCCAAAGCTGATGACCAATATGAGCACCCAATATGTCACTCGTATGATGACAGAGAGCCTATTCGTGCGACGGATAGAATGGAGGATAGCATTGTTATCCTCTACCATTTTGCATGTACGTTCGAGCAATGACTTCTCTTCTGGGGTCATGGGAATCAGTCTAGCAGAAAACTCATCATGCCGCAAAAGTCAATAATGTGGTATAGTTCCAAAACCTAAGATTCATTTCCAAAGCCCCTGTAGTTCAATGGATAGAACAATTCCGTCCTAAGGAGAAAATCCAGGTTCGATTCCTGGTGGGGGCACAAAGATGAGCGAAGCGAATTTTTGTGCCCCCAAGCGAGACGCCTGCGCGTCTCGCGTCCAGAAATCGAAGAGGTTGAGCATATTCTGAATCCCGAGCTTGCGAGGGACGAAGAATGCGAAACCTGTACAGCGCCCGTAGGGCGAGATTCCTGGTGGGGGCACCAGTTGTGATGGATTTGTTAAGAATTGCTGATATATGCTGTATATAGGCGTTAGTTTGGTGGTTCCAAATTTTTCTCCGGTGAATGGCAAATTTTCCTCAAAGATCAAATTTTGGAACCGGAGACGCTTCTCTGGTCTGTCTGCCATCTTGAGCCAAGATTCGGCTGAATTCCTGATGAAGCTGAAGCAATATTCAAGCGCTTCATCCATGTTAAATTCGGCCACGCTCTTGTCGTGAATAAGTAACTTTTTGCCAGCAATCTTCTTGTTGATCAATTCCTTCTGATCGATAAATTCTTCGTTGGAGTAAGTGCATTCACGATGCAGGTCAAAGACACGCTGACGTTGGTCAATTAAGGAGTCTACATCTCTGTTGATCAGTCTATTTTCTTCATCAAATCTTTTGTAATTGTTTTTCCAGATGTCGAGAACGATAGTCTTGAAAGCATTCTCATATTTCAAGCTCGGGCTGATCTCGTGTAAATGTTCCACGAATAGTTGCTCGAATGATTCTTTGGGAATGAATTTAGCGTAAGTACAGGATTGTTTCTGGTGATAGTAGTAAGGATATTTCACTCCTTTGCGGCCGGTTGCATTGCTACCAGTTAATAATGATTCGCCACAAAACTGGCATACTGTTAATTTTCTCAACGGAAATTCTGGATTCTTAACTGATCGTGGCGTACTCTTGTGCCTCCTGCCACTTCCTTGGCACTGGTAGAACAAATCTTGGGAGATGATGGGCTCGAATTTACCTTCGCTTTCAATGTCCCAAATTCTAATAATGCCGCAGTAGATCGGATTCTTAATGATGCGTTCAATGAGCTGCGGAAATGCCGGCTTTCCGGAAGTTGTCGTGAATCCTCTGACAGTAATATACTTGGCTAATGAATCGTAAGTGTATGATCCCTTGTAATATTCCTCGAAGATCATTTTGATGTATGGCGCGTAAGTCGGATGCGGAGATAAGTTAGCGCCCTTCTGTAGCCTGTGGTAGCCAATGGGAGCACCCCATACCCAGACGCCTTGTTTGATGCGTTCCTTCATACCGTTTACGCTTCTTTCTGTTCTGACATTGTTATCGAATTCGGCGAAAGCGGAGAGTATGCCTTCCATCATTTTGCCTACAGGACTGTCGCCAATAGGTTCGGTGACGGATTTCAATTCCACCTTGTACTTACGAAGCGTTTCCCTGACTGTAATGTGATCTGCTTGGTTTCTCGCAAATCTATCGAGCTTGTAAACAATGAAGTAATCGACTTTGTTTTTCTTGTCTCCACAAAATGATATGGCTGACATGAATTCAGTGCGGTCGGCTGTTTTAGCTGATTCACCCTTTTCAATGAAGATTTTGGGTACATTAATATTCTCGCGCACGGCATAGTCGCTACAGATTTTCTGCTGTGATTCGAGCGAAGTGCCCTCAACCTGTTCCGTCGAAGATACCCTGCAATATATGATGCCATTTTTCTTTTCAGTGTTGTTCATATTTTTTACATGATAATTATTTCACCTGCTCTGATGAAGTCAATAACCCAACGGGATTTTTGGAACCGCTTTTGTCCTCGAAGAAATTCTCAAGAGCAAGATTGGCAGCTTGGTAGAGGAGATTACGAATGACAGTAACTTCTTTGTCGCTTTTGTCTGCTAATTCCGGCTCAAGTTTTTTCAGCTCCTCGATGGTGATCATAGGAGTAGGTCGAGATCCGGAACGACATCGTTTAACGATTGCGTCCTATCCAACAGATATTGCTTGTATTCGACCTTGCCCTGATACTTGCTCATGAATTCTTTCTGCTTGGCCAGATATGGAGCAGGGATCAAAGATGAGATAGAATCAGCTTTGAATTGATCCAATATTTCAATGGGCTTGTGCAATCCACGAGATGAGAAGTATCGCTTTTGTCCGTCGAGACGATCATCCTCGAAGTGCTTGACCAGATATTTTGATACGTAAGCTCCGGCGTTGCTTACCTGATCAATTGCTCGGATATGGACAAAACCTTGGCCCCAAATATCAGCCAAAATATCCTTGCGAATATATTCAAGGTTAAAGAAGATGCTGTGATAATGGACGACGCCATCACGGCTAAAGTCCTGAAATTCAATTACGGTTATGTATTTCAGGAATGACTTTTTTGTATGGCCTAGCTCATAATTAAGACGTTTGACGAAGTGAGAGAAGATCCTATTGGCGGTCTTGATATCCTTCAGGTCTTCCTTGAATGTGAAGGTGGCAAAGACAGGTGGATATGGCATGCTGTCAGATTTAGTCCACTTCCAAGCATTGGCGTTGACCAATCGGCGTAGCTTGGAATTGGAGCGTTGCATGGAACGCTTCCTGGATTCGATCTTCTTCAATCGTGTCTCTTCGTTGACGACGACTATTTTCTTTCGACTTTTACCCTTGGAGTTTGAGAACCCATATGCGAGTGATTTTTCTTTGTACTCGTATGACTCTATGGTGGAGCCGGAGATGATGAGCTTGGAATGGGTTAGTTTAGTTACCAGCCAAGTAGAATTAGATTGATAATGAGTTCTCTTTAAGTGTGCCTATAATCAAGTCAACCCTCCCGCCGTCCCGCGGCGCTAAAGCATCCGCTGGGACGGCTTCCGGCATGATTGTGTACTTATTAAGAACAGAGAGCGTATATCGAAATACGCATAGGTGAGGTCACAGATGATGCCTCGTTAAGTTTCTTTTCTCTCTACTTGGAGAGTAGCGTCAAGCGCTCGATCCATACGTATATGGACTGCCCGATGGGCTTTATATGGTGTAATTCTAACTCCGCTAGAAATGGATGCAAATATTGGAGGTGGATAACTTTTTGAAACACTACACCATTATCTTATTGATAAAAGCTAAAAAAGATTTTTTAAAGTCAGGATTCTGCATATCAAAAAACATAGGGTGAACATTAACTTCTTTAGCACTCTCAATGAGGTCACTCCTAGAAGAAATTAGATAACTATGATTTAATACAAAATCGTTACTTTTTGCCATAAATAATAGAGTATCAACAATATTTTTCTTTCTTATTTGTTTATTAGACCCAAGGCAAAAGATCTTATTATCTTGACTGATAATGTAGATTTCCTTTTCCTTAGAGAGAACTTTAAGTTTTTGAGATACTTCGGTATCAGATGCTAGCCTATTAAACAGAGGCTCATCAAAGATCAATCCATTCTTCTCTCTAATTGAAGATATTCTTATAATTCGTTCTATGATATTACTAGCTGATAATGCTGCCCGCTTAAAGAAAACTAGTTTGCATCGGTTTTGTTCGAGAATTTCTCTACCAATAAAATCCTTACTCCAGTCAAGTCCATTACAAAATACCTCGGGCTTTATCAGAGAAAAATATTTCTTAGGATTAATCTCTGGAAATATGATTATATGGTCTATGTGTTGATTTGATTCAAGAATTTTTGCCCTCTCTTTTTGATTAAAAATAGGACGATTTCTACCTTTGTATTTTCTTATTGATGAATCACTATTTAGAAGAATCACAAGAATATCACCGTATCTTTTTGCTTTTCTCAATATATCGACATGTCCAGGATGATATAAATCAAAACTGCCAGACATCAGTACAATACGTTTATTCAATCGTTTATAGTCAACCTGCTGTTTTAGAAATTTATTTACTGTAATTATTTTACTCATACAGATAAATATGGTAGCATGTGTTAACTATTTATGATAGATTTAAACAAGAAAAAGTACATACTAACAACATCCTTACCGTATGTGAATTCAATACCCCATATTGGATTTGGTTTTGAAATATTAATAACGGATACGATAGCAAGATTCCTTAGAAATTTAAAAAAGGAAGTTTTTTTTATAACAGGAACAGACGAAAATAGTTTTAAGATTGAAATAAAGGCCAAGAAAGCTGGTATTGATACCAGGGAATTCTGCGATCATTTTAGTAATGTTTTCCTTGAATTGAAGGAAAAACTGTGCCTTTCCGTAGATATATTTTACAGGACTAGCAACGATGTCCATGTTCGAGCGGTAAATAAAATAATATCTAATTTTGATGAAAATGCTTTGTATGTTAAGAAATGGGAATCATATTACTGTCAGTCGTGTGAATCATTTGTTGGAAATAATCCAGAAAGTAATTCCTGTCCTTTACATAATACACCTTATCGATTTATTTCAGAAGAAAATTACTTTTTGAAAATAGCTACCCATATAGATTTACTATTTGGGTTACTTGAAAGGAATCAGATAGAGATAATACCCGATATTTATAAAACTGAATCTCTTGATAGATTAAAATATTTTGATGACTTCAATGTAACTAGAATTAAAAGTGGCGAATTGGGCGTTCCATTTTTTAAAGATAATAAATATGTTGTGTATGCATTTTTTGAAGCACTTATCTCATATATAAATGCCGTTGGTTATTTTAGTAATGAAAAACTGTTCTACGAAACATGGATGTCGGAAGATTGTTTTATTATTCAAAATATCGGTAGGGATATTCTTAAATTTCATACAATATATTTTCCGCTTATACTTTTAGCGGCAAAAATAGAAAGACTCCCCGATCAAATAATGGTTCATGGATTTGTAAATAAAAACGGAGAAAAAATTTCGAAATCAAAAGGTAATATAGTTAGTATTGATGAGTTAGCACACAATTATTCGTCAGATGATATACGACTCTACGTGTTATCACATAATATTTTCGACGACTTCGAATTTAGTTATGATGATTTAGAGATAATAAAGCAAAACTCAATGAAATCTTGTACATTAATATCAAGTTGTGTCGATAAACATAATTTATTCCATGCGAGCATGGACAGTGACATAGACTCATCATATTACCGAGGGAAGTTTATCGGTTATATTTCCATGTATAAATTTTATGAAGCCATCTCGTTGTTTGATAAATTTCTCAATGTTCTCAATTCTTTAGATTTTGTTGATGATACAAATATTGAATTATTATACTTTATGACATCGACATTAAGACCTGAATTTTATAAAAATAACCATAAGTAAATATTTATGAATAGCATAAAACAAAAGAATAATATTTATATAACCACTACGCTTCCTTATGTAAATGCTAGTCCTCATGTTGGGTTTGCCATGGAAATAATAAGAGCAGATGTTATGGCGAGGTACTATGCCTCGATTGGCAAGGATATCTTTTTTAATACTGGAACGGATGAACACGGCCAAAAAATTTATGAAAAGGCCATAACGTCTGGGAAAACACCAAAAGAATATGTGGATATATACGCGAAAGAATTCAAGGATTTATCAAAAATCTTAAATCTGATTAACTCGCTACATTTTATTAGAACGACGGATGAAAAACATATATCTGCTTGTCAAGAAATTTGGAAGAGGTGTGACATAAACGGTTACATATATAAATCAACCTATCGTGTCAAATATTGCGTTGGATGTGAATTAGAAAAAAATGATTCAGATTTAGTAAATGGCAGATGCCCAGAACACCCAATGGTTGATATACAGTTCATCAATGAAGAAAACTATTTCTTTAAGTTTTCAGCCTTCCAGGAAAAGCTTCTTAGTATATATACGAAAGAGAACTTTATCATTCCTGAGTTTCGTAAACGCGAGGTTACCTCCTTCGTACAATCGGGATTGAAGGATTTTTCAATATCACGAATGAAGACGAAAATGCCCTGGGGTGTGCCTGTCCCAAATGACAATGATCATGTCATGTATGTTTGGTTTGATGCACTGACAAATTATATCTCTACACTTGATTGGCCTAATGATAAAAATGGCAACTTTAAAAAGTTTTGGGAAGATGGTTATAAAATTCAATTTGCAGGAAAAGATAATTTACGACAACAATCTGCGATGTGGCAGGCAATATTATTAGCAGCAGATTTACCGAACACAGATACTATAGTTATAGACGGTTTCATAACAGGTGAAGGTGGAACTAAAATGAGCAAAAGTATTGGAAATGTAATTAATCCTTATGACCTATATAAAAAATATGGCACAGACGCTCTACGGTACTATTTATTAAGACATGTGAATAGTTTTGATGATTCTCCGATGAGTCTACGTTCATTTGACGAAGCTTATCATGCCAATTTGGTCAATGGTATTGGAAATCTGTTGAGTCGGGTGCTTAAGCTATCAGAGACACATGGTATTACACTAAAAGACGAAAATAAGAAATATCTTGATGGCATTTCAGAGTTAATTGAATCTTTTGATATTCAGAAGGCGATTGATATTATTTGGAAAGAGATTAATAATCTTGATGAATACATTTCTAAGGAAGAGCCGTATAAAGTAATTAAAATTGATATGGAGAAAGGTGCGGGTTTAATTAGATTTTTGTTACTAAGGCTTTACATGATCGCTAACTCGTTAGTGTGTTTTATGCCCGAAACTTCTAAAAAAATTATTGAGGCATTAGATCGTAACAAAAAACCAGAAGTCGGCTTATTCCCAAGGATTAATATATGATTCGTAAACTACCATTCAGAAAAGTATTCTCTTTCTCTAAAGGTACATTGCTTACTTCACTTTATAGACTAGGGTATGATAACAAGTCGCTTGTAAATCCGACATTAATTGATGGTTGGCGAACTGCACCGAAAATAATTTCAAGAATATTATTACCATTTATTAAACAAAAGGGTTATTTTATGATTGATAATAATTTATGCAGTTTTGATACTAGAAATACCCAATATCATAGTTTGTATTTTGAAAGATTTATAAGAGATGGATATGAACCAGAAGTTATGGCCATTTTAGATATTTTATTTCTTTCTAATGGGGTATTTTATGATATCGGATCTAACTGGGGTTATTTCACTGGATATATTGCAAGCAGCCCAGGATTTCAAGGAAAAATTTATGCATTTGAACCGCAAGAAAGAATATTTAATGATTTGGTATCCTTAATCAATGATGCTCATCTACAAAATGTGTTACCGATAAATAAAGCTCTATCCAATAACATTCTTCATAATGTGAGTATGAAAAGTTTGGATAACTTTCATTCTGGTTTAGCAAGTATACAAGAAAAAGATTGCGGAAATGTCGATGTTGATACAATTGATAGTCTAAGATTCGAACCTCCAACTATAATTAAAATTGATGCAGAAGGATATGAATTTAAAATTATGAAGGGTGGAACCAGGACAATTAGTAAATATAGACCATCTATTATTTTTGAGAATCCAAGAAATGATTTATATAATGTTCTCGCATTTTCAAAGTCTATTGATTATTGTCTGTATAATTTACATGTTTTAGCAATTAGAAACATGTTCGTTGAACTAGAAGTTACTGAGATAAAATCAATAGACAATTTTCGGTCAAAAAATATATTTGCCTGCCCGAGAGAAAAATGCCAAGATTTTGAACAGAGGATAAATTTCAAATGATATTAGGTTGTGTGAATATCTCCTACCCTTCTGTCTATTTTTTGTGGCGCGCCAGGCCGTACACGGTCGCGAATAGACTGCCATCAGAAACAATAGTGGCTATGATGCACATTTAGTGGTAAAGTAATTACTAAGATTTCGCGCATTTATTAATACTTATATAATTATCATGATGATTCTTCTTATTGTAATAGTAGCTGTGGCAGGCTTTTTCATAAGTTCTGCGATTCTCCTCGGCTTGAGTAAGCTTTTCAAAATCTCTAATGCTTCCTATCGAAAATCGATGCTTGTGGTGCTGTTATCCGGTATTGGAAGCAGTATAACCGGCATAGTCTTTTCTTTGATAGGTTTAGGTGTGATTGCTCAAATCTTATCAGTGATAGCTGGGTATTTGATTCTAAGTTCACTCTTCAAAAAATATTATCAAGCATCCTGGGGAAAATCGCTCGGGGTGTATGTTGCTAACATTGTTGTTGGGGTGATAATTGCTCTCGTGGTTGCCGTACCAATCAGGTTATTTGTCATTGAACCATTTGTCGTGTCAGGGCAAAGCATGAGTCCACATCTTAATCAGGGCGCTTATCTGTTCATCGAAAAGTTCGACAAAAACATTCAAAGGGATAATGTAATAGTGTTCAAATCCTCAAATAGCCAGGCTTATCTTATAAAGCGCGTTATCGGATTGCCTTCAGAGAAAATTACCCTCAAAGATGGTCAGCTTTCTATCAATGGATCTCTATTTCAAGATCAATACGTCGCCAATCCTATTAGTGGCGATGCAAATGCAAATCTTGGAAGCGATGAATACTTCGTAATGAGCGATAATTCGGCTCCAAGCCTGGACTCAAGAACATTTGGTCCTGTTAGATTGTCTGACATCGTTGGCAAGGTCTTGGGACAATAATCTACTATGTTGCTCGGTATTTTGCCATTCTATTTGGGTATACTAGCACAAGCTTTCTTGCTGATCCAGGAGAAGTTCGAAAAGATCGATCTGGTTGTTATTATCTTATCAGCAGTATTGGCTCTGGGAGGTCTGATTCCTGGAAAAGGTGAGGACGTCTACAGTCTGTACGGACATCTGTTTATCGTTGCCGTAATCTTCTGCATTATATACGCAGTGTTTTTTCGAAAGAAACTTCTCTTAAAAATTAACAAAGAAATATTAGCCATCTGGAATGTTATATTCGTGTACATAATTTTCCAGCACGTTTCGATTATCCAAAGTCCCATCTTATCGGCAATCATAATAATCCCAAGTCTGTTTGTCCTGGCTAACATTCTTTTTTCATTCGACTCTCGGTACTCATGGAAAGCTGCTCTTTATGTCTGGTTTCTGATCATCATTGTCGGTATTGCCTCATCTCATTTCGCATTTACGAGTCTCGATATTTTCTTTACACAAGATCATGCTCTTACAGACTCACCGGTCGAGATGTTTTTCATCGGAGCATCATTCCTATTTATTACCGTGAATTTTTGGTACATCATCTCGCTTATACCACTACCAGGTAAGAATCAGAAGTTCAAGCAAAGATTGCTAAATATAAAAAAGGATATGGATGATCTCGTATCTGATTACGATCCGGGAAGAATCAACTGGACAGGAATAATCATATTGATCATCTCAATCACTGCCCTGGGCGTAAATCTCTCGTACCACTACGCTCCAGATTCTTTGATCATCCCGATATTGATTGTTTGCAGCCCTCTAATTGCGAAAATAGTACCGGCCAGAGCTATTCCGGTGTAGTAGGAATATTAACGTTTCAAATATTCAAAATCTCGAATACTAGCCACAATCTGATTCCAATTCCATCTCACGAGGGGCACACGAAATTATCCTAGTCAATATTGTTTTTTCATTTTCATGTGAGAAGATTGAGATATGTCAGACGTGAAAAAGCATTTAGCTATATTCGAGGGTCAGCAGATTCGCCGACAATGAGACGAAAGATCGGAGAAATGGTATTTCTCCGTGGTTGATGTTATTGCAGTACTGACTGGCAGCTCCATACCTAGAAGATATTGGTCAGATCTGAAGATAAGTTTGAAAAATGAAGGCAGTGAAGTGTACGAGAAAATCGTACAGTTGAAAGCTATTGAGATTCGTAAAGCTCTTACAGACGAGTGGGAAAGAGGTGGCATGAAGGAAGGTGTGGAGTTCGCCATTCTCACGGACGAGATTTGTAGAGCTTGGACAGGTATGGCGACTCGAGAGTACAAGAATCT
>JANXZK010000019.1 GCA_025355565.1 bacterium | reverse complement strand
AACATCAACGAGAGCAACGTCGAGGGCAGGAGAGAGACCATACAGACCAGGATCGTATTACAGTCTTCTTACACAGAATGCAAATACTACAGGGAGTACGACACAACAGATGACCGCAGCTCAAATCCAAGCGGCTGCACAGGCTCAAGCTCAAGCACAGGCATCAACTACATCTACATCTACTCCTAATAATGCCGCTTTACTGAACCAACAGATCACCCAGCTCACTTCACAAGGTTCAGCTTATGCCGATTATTACGCATCTAATTCAAATGAGTTTGGCACACCTGCCATAGCTAGTTCCTCAAATGTATATTATGCTGGATTTATAGGTTGCCGTGGTTCTTCTCAAGGATGTAATTCAAATCCTGCTACTGTGAATAGACTAGCTGTCCCTGCGTATCAGTACACTTCGCATACCAGAGGAACTGGCGGTGGTTGGGACGGTTCGCCGAATTCTCCATACCTAGCGTATACCGGGTGCATTGTCAGAGGGGACTGTGCTGTACTTGTTGCCAACGCTATCTATCACACACCCGAATTGAGTAATACTTCGCTTAGCAGCGATTGGTGTCCAAAAGATATGGCCGTCGTGCGTATGGGTTATGGAGGCACTAGTTCCAGTAAAGCTGCAGCTAGTGGCAGCAGTGCTACTGGAGTCAATGTTTTTTATGGTGGACACAGTACAGACGGTATTCTCTGTTTACACTATGGAGATCCTACACCTCCAGCCATTCTCGGTCTAGATCCTTATCAGTCAAATGGTCCTTTTGTGCCCGGTAAAACATGGGAAGATTGGGAATCGGCTAATAGAGGGCCAGGTAGACCAGCAATACCAGTTACACCAGTGCCAGTGGACCCTATGTTAGGAGAAGCTAGTAAAAATAACCCCTATCGTAATCCTTGGATAACAGGGAATAATTTTCTCGGTATTATAACTGGTACCGATCACTTGCTTTCAGGTGTTACGGAGGAAAATCTTTCGAGAACAAATTTATGTGAAAATCCGGTCACTATGAAGTATGCCGGAACTAGATTAAAATCTATGTTCGCCATTAATCCAACTTATCAGGATTACTTATTGAGTTCCTCAACACTCTTTGTCAGGAATATTGACCTTTATGCCTTCGAGGATAAAACTAACTTTATACAAGATAATCGAAGAAGTATATATAACGCTAATAGTCAATCCGATGTCGAGGCCATTGTAGAGGCGAACATTGCCGCCAATTGTTCAGGCCCTTGCATGGAATTTGGGGCTTATTCTTTTCTTCATTCGAAAACTTTCAGCATGTATTATCCGGCAAATGATTGGTACAATCCGACATTCCAGGCAAAAGTTAATGCGGCAAACATACAGTTCGATGGAAATGGAGCAAATCAATATTTTCCTTATGGTGGCAATACGATGAACGGAGGCTTCGGACACTTATATCGCTGTCTAGATCAAAATTACAAATCAAATTTCCCAGCTTATTCGAAATTCTTTACTGAAGCTCTACAAAGGGCAAAGACCGCGGGATGGGCGATATAATTTCGACGACGTATATCAGACTTTTCGATTCCCACACGCGAGCCACGAAGGTGGCTCGCTCCTGGTCACATTCAAAAAATCTACTGTCGTAGATTTTTTTCTGTGCGCCGTCTGGGACAATGTTGGAACTTTTTTGGCATCGAATACTTTAGCATAAAAAGAAAAGCCCCACCGAGAAAAGCATGAGACTTTTCTTCGAGGGGGCCGGTAACCGTGCCGCTTACTTCTTGCCGGCAAGGCCGTTGATGACTTTCCGGAAACCAGAGTCGGGTAACGGCTTCACCTTGCTTTTGGGAGGCGCTAGCAAATGGTCGAGCGGAATGACGAGGAGTTCCTCACCAGTACCCGCCGGATCCAATCGCCTGGCTGCCAAATCCACCGGCACCAACTTGCTGCGCAACATGGCAAGAGTTACTTGGTCATCGTGGTTTTCGACCGTGAGGAACAGGTTCAATTGCCCGTTGAGGTTTGTCATGTCTGCAATACCAATTTTCATTTGTTTCCTTATGGTTGAATTGTTGTCTGTATTGTAAAGAGCAAAGCTCTCAGGATCCGCGATATTTATATCGTAAATCCAGTTGAGTGGGGAATGTTTCCATTCCCCATGATGACGTTTTGCAGTAGGTAGTCACCTCGGTAACCTAATTGAAGAGTTCGCGGTAACCTTCCTCGACAGCCTCCATGAAGGACTGGTCCGGAAAGGCTTTGTTGAAAGCTTCAATCGCCTGGGCAGTAGTCAAGCAGGTGCCGGACATCAATCGCCCGTTGATCAGGGTTGCTTTCAGCAAACCGCCCTTATCAAGGATAATCGCGTCCTGAACCACATGACTGCCCGGCGCCAACTTCCTGTAGGTCTTGTCCACTTTTCCCGGCACAAGTAGGATCAGTCTCCCGAGTTCACTCATGACACTCGAGGCGACCGCCTGTTTCTCTTGCCAGAACTTTGCGAACTCCTGCGCCGGATCAGAAACTTTCGTAGCTGTCATATTGCCTTTTGGTTGATTGTTGACTGAAGAACACTGAACATAGTCTAGCATATTAGAATACAGAAGTCAATACATGTCCAGTCTTAGACCGAGCTTTGTTACGGCGCAAATCACAGAGGTTATTTGCGACAAGCGATTCACGGTCGCGGCAGAGGAAGCGCGTGGATGTCCACTTCTTACCACGGACTCAATTCGAGCCTAGCTACTGATCGAGGCGCTCACAAACAGTGACAATCCTAGTGTATATTGGACGGTTATGAAAAATAGGACCGAGAATGAAGAAGGGATTGAACCGTTTACATTTTGTAAACGGTTGAAATTAAAGGCCTCAGATCAAAAAATGCGAGAAACCGACTGTTCCAATACTGAAGGTATCTTCAGAATTATTCAATCAATTCCTTCTCCGAAAGCTGAACCTTTCAAACGTTGGTTGGCCAAAGTCGGGTATGAAAGAGTTCAAGAAATAGAGAACCCAGAACTTGCTGCTAAGCGCATTAGAATGATTTATAAGTTGAAAGGATACTCCGAGGATTGGATTGAGAAAAGGATGCGTGGCATCGTGATTTGTGAAGAACTTACGGATGAATGGAAGAAACGTGGTGCGGAAAAGGAGGTTGATTACGAGATTCTTACGGCTGAGATATCAAAAGCGACCTTTGGTGTCACTCCCAGTGAATACAAACAACTGATGCAAAAGCTGGCGGAGAGGTCGCTGGGGTTGCCAGGAGAAAGCTAGAAAATAGAATCGGTAGGTCTGTCGTTACAGGCAGGAATTTTCTGAAAGCTGCAAAAAAGAAAAAGGTCATATAGCATGTCTACTTTATGGGGTACAGATCAATTGTGCGCCGTCTGGGACAATGTTGGAACTTTTTTGGCGTTAAATAGCTTAGCTTGATTAAACTATTTTGTAAAAATCAAGAAACTCCACCACGGTTTCTTAAGCGAGATCAATTTTCCGGTTGACGCATCAACTTTTGCTTCGACTATTACTTCAGTCGTCACTATACCCAGGAACTTTCCTTTTTCAATTTTTTCGATGTTGTATATTTGCTTATCTTGCTGGTCAGACTCCAGTGCAATTTTTTTTATTATCAGCGTAGGATCGTTTGATATCGCTGAAATTGCCTTTTTCGGCATTACGATCGTTTCTCCTTTGGAAATCAGTTTTCCATTTTCTATTTGTATCGGTTGTTCTGATTCGATGATCATCCCGATTGCCTCTTTTGTATCTGACACAGGAACTGTTGCATCAATGTTGTGAATCTCCTTGATGTTTGGTTGATTACCTGACTCTATTATATATCTGATTGATGGTTTCTCAGTCTTCGCAGACGCTGTAGACTCAGTCTGGTTGATTTGCTGTACTTGAGAAGACTCCTTATAAGTCTTCTGGACTGTTGACTCCTGGGCATTAGTGGTCATCACTGTTGTGAATAAAATCAGTGACGTGATTAAGTATTTTTTCATCTTGTTGAAAATTTTATTAAAAATGGTGATATTATACCATATTATCCCTATATTCACTGACCCCGAAAGGGGTCTGTTGACGCCTTACAGCGATGGTAGTCACAGTCTAACAAATCAGTTGCAAAAGTCACGTCTTAGTCTTGACCAAAGAAATTTCTGTGCGCCGTCTGGAACGTTATTAGAACGGAGTTAACTCTAAACAGTACAAATTAGCTTATTGCTCGATTTAGCCACTTATGGCTGGGGCATATCGCTTATCGTCCCATTGGTTGTACCGTCACCATTGCTTGTGCTGAAGTATTACCTTGAGGAGAAAACACATTATAAGTGACCGTAACTTGTTGGCTTGAGGTACTCATCTGATAAAACATTGCCAATGGCCACGAGTTCGAACCTAATACATGTGTAGGTCCTGTATTACACGACGGTCCGCCGACAAACGATGGGCAGGAAACAGATATTGTTGCGTCAGTAGCATTTGATGGATACGCTAGATTAAAAACGTACGGATTATTTGAATTAATGGTGGCTTGCGTCGGTGTTATAGAGGCTGAAGTAATTTGAACTTGTGTCACAGGAGGATTTGTAATTACAACTGTTGGAACAACTACTGGAGTAGTACTCAGGTTTGGTGCACTGATAGCAATTGTACCGTTGCTAAAAGCCTCGACATTAAAATCAAAACCTCCCGTAGGTGACATCTTTGCAACCTGTATCTTATATTGTCCCGGACGCTTTAAACAAGAATTCAATGTTGGGGTATAAACATATTGGTGTGACTGAGCAAGAGCTGTTCCAATAGTGCAAGAGGTGTCACCAGTGCTGTTAGAGAGAAGGACTAAGACATTCCCCGTCAATCCTTGAGAAGTCCATGTCACAGTATACGGAGTACCAATGATTAATGTTTCCCCATTGTTGGGAGATGTAACAGAAATTGTCGGAGAAGGATTCGATGGGATTGGAATAATTGAGGTACCAGAAGAGACTGAAACTGGCGCTTGTGTAGATGGTGTCGTCATGGTTGCACATGATGAATTGATTGATGCTCTAGTTAAAGGTCCGAAAAAACCAGTTGACGGAAGACCATTACCTGCTTGGTATTTTTTTATTGCCAAAAAAGTGGAATTGCCAAAGTAACCGTATGTGCCATTCACAGTTAAATCATCCCCAGCAAATCCGTGGGAGATTAGAAATCCCTGCAATGCCGAAACATCGACGCCGTTAGCGCCAAGCTGAATATTCGTCTGAAAAAAATAGCATGATCGTATTGGACTTGGCGATGAAATCGGCGTACTTACCAGAGTACATGTATAACCAACCGGGCATCCTACAGGCTGTGCAGCTATCGGCGTACAGGTATATCCCGCAGGACAATTAGCTACCTGTGCTTGCATTTTTTGTGCATGTACAAAAAATGCGATCGCCAACGACAATACGGCCACAGGAATCGCTAGAGAAACAATATATTTTTTCATAGTATAGTTAATAACTTGTTTGTAATAATGTTGTAATAATTTTGCTTTGAATACTATACCACAAAATTGGCTACCAGTGGTTGTTCGCGCCGGGCGGTTCTGATCTGTACCCCGTTCGCGCCGTAGCGTCCTTCTTCGCTCCTCACTTCGTTCAGAGCTACGAAGGATACAATCGGCATGAACGAGCACGCCCATCGGTCGCGATTAGCGACTATTGGAGCGTGCGATCCTGTGCCCGGGGTGGGAATCGAACCCACACTGCCTTGCGGCAACAAAATTTTAAGTCTTGCGCGTATACCAATTTCGCCACCCGGGCAGGTGTCCGCCTTCGCTACCTCATCCGCTAAAGCTACGAAGGTCAAGATAGCTCCGGCGGACGCGGAATTTTTATAGTCGCTTCGCTCCTTAAAAATTCGCGGAGGCCACGGCGAGAATCGAACTCGCGTATAGCTCTTTTGCAGAGAGCCGAATTACCACTTTTCTACGTGGCCAGCTATAGAAGCCTATAAAGCCTATAAGGCAATAAAGGCACATTTATATTAGCACGATACTTTAAAGACTTTAAGGACACGGGACTCTAGACTCTGGGGACGGAGCTAGTGATTTCGTCCAATCGTTGTCTGTTCTTCTCACCTCTATCGATCGCAACCATAAAGAATGGAATGCGTTGGATCTTTGAATGGGTGCGAACATATTCTTTGAAATCTGTGAGTTGTCTATGCATGAACTCGACCGCAGACTCCTCCTGATTCTCAGGCAAGACAGTAACCAAGATGACTGCCATGCCGCCTCGACTACGTAATTCGACACCAGTGATCGTGATGAGTGAAGTACGATTCGATATACGAGAAAAAAAATCTGCTGCTAACTCGCGTATGATCTCTTTGATTTTCTGGTCTTTTTGATTCATATGTTTATCATTCACTGTTTACTGATTACCGATTACTTCTTCTCCACCATCCTCACTACTTCGATCTTGTCTCCAGGTGCGATCTCAAATCTGGAGTCAACCAGGCTTCCAAATTCAAATCCTTCACGCACCTCGGTTACGCGTTTCTTTTGCTGTTGCAATTCTCGGATGAATCCGCGACCGATCTCGACTTCACGACGTACGATCTTTACCGAAGCGCCAGTTTCGAGTTCGCCCTCTTGGACTTTACCGCCGATCACTTGTCGATCTTTGTCTCTAGAAAATACGGCGATGATCTTTGCCTTTCCTGTGACTTCTTCGATGTATTCTTTGGGAATCTTTGACATGAGGGTATCGCGGACGAACTGTGATAATTCATAAATGATCTTGAAATTCTTGATCTGAATAGGAGTCGCCGCACGTTCTGAGAGAGCCATGGCTTTCTTGTCTGGTTCGGCATTGAATCCCAAGATGATGATATCTGGATCTCCCTGAGCGCTTTTCAGATCATTCTCGTTGATATCGCCGATGCCTTCGGAGACGATCTTGATCGTAACACGATCATGCTTCATCTTTGCGAGCTCGAACTTGACGCCTTCGAGAGAACCGATAACATCGGCTTTCAGAACCAATGGAAGAATGACGACCTTCGGCGTGTCATCGGTCGCGTTCGTGAGCGCAGATTTTGGATCTCTGGCCGCCCCCGGTCGATCGTCTACGGTGGATTTCTTGGTACCCTTCGCATTTCTCTTTTTGGTCTCATATTCATCTATAGCTTTCTCGGCTAATTTCTTTGTTGCGACGATCTCAAATTCTGTTCCACAAGGAGGGACAGCTGTCCAACCTAGGACGACGACTGGCATCGAAGCGGTAGCAGTCTCGATCTGTTCACCTTTGAAATTCTCGATAAAACGGATCGGAGCATAAGTTCCTCCCGCAACGACGAATGTGCCGATCTGCATCGTACCGTCGTTTAAAAGTAGTGTCGCGGAGATACCTTTGCGGTTGTCCAATGTTGACTCGATGACAGTTCCTGATGCTCGCAACTTTGGATCAGTCTTTAGCTCCTCTAGCTCGGCCTGCAATGTGAGTAGGTCGAGTAGTTCGGGTATCCCTTGTCCTGTCACGGAAGAGATGGCAACAGACGGGATATTACCACCCCAACCTTCGACGTAGATCTCATTTTCTCCTAAACTTTGTTTTGTCCTCTCGATGTTCGCGTTCATCTTGTCTATCTTGGTGATTGCCACGATATACGGTATCTTTTGTTCCAGGATGTTATGGAGGGCCTCTATGGTCTGTGGTTTGACGCCGTCTTCGGCAGAGACGATCAAGATCGCTATGTCAGCGGCTTTCGCGCCTCTCTCGCGGATGTTACAGAACGCCTCATGTCCCGGAGTATCTAGGAATGTTATGGGATGTTTTACTCCATCACTCGAGATATGTTCAACTTGATAGGCTCCGACGTGTTGTGTGATACCGCCCGCTTCACTGGCTACGATATTTGTCTTTCTGATGTAATCTAAGAGTGTGGATTTGCCATGGTCAATATGCCCCATGATGACGACCACGGGAGGACGGGAAACCAGGTTTTGCTGGTCATTTTTCATAGTAGTAGAAATCTCAGTGTATCAGAAAAGAGGTGGATTGACAATGAATATTACATATGATTATATTCTGACAGATAAAGAAAGGAATATTATGATCAGTTTACTGGTAAAGGGTTTTCATGATGATGTACGCAGTGCGATCGGTGCTGAAATGGTAAAGTCGTTGAAAGGATTTCAAGCGGATGTGCTCGTCGAATACGTCGACGGCTATTCGAGAGAGCCTATAGTAGAGTTTGTAACCGATCATGAGAAAGTCACGCCGGACCAAGAATGCGTGATCATCAGTCGATTGATGCATGTCATCATGAGATGTAAGAGTATGGCCGGTTATCATGGAGTTATATCAACAGCGTTGAAGTTTTCTAAGCATGTTCGAGGATAGTCTATCAATTTCAAATTCGTCCCCGTGGTTCTCTCAGAGGACCTTTTTTTATTTCAATCCCACCTTCGCTTTCTCCACAGCCTCTCTTTCCTCCGTAGAAAGTTCATGTTCACTACCGAACTTGATTATTGGTTTTGAATAAACACTCGTCTGTTCACGAGAGTAAAGGCTAGATATGACCACACCGTTACCTGATTCATTCAGAAAAGCTGTTGCGAAGCTCTGGTTGCCTCCACCACCGGCTCCGTGGAATGGATTGAATCGAATAGTATGGATCGACTGGACGCTTTTTTTAAGTCTGTTTTCCACGTTGGTCAGATATTCTTCCATATCCTTTCGGAATTTCGTTAGTTCTCTGAGATCGGTCGCAACAGATGTTATGGAATCAGCGATATTTTTCGCGTCAACATTTATCAGAAATTTCTTCATTTTGAAATGCATAGAGATGACCATGATGAGAAGGATGATGGTGATGATTGCAAGGACGATGAGTACGACGAGTAATGGATTTGAGATAAGCGAAATGTTCATGAGGTGATTATAACGTCGAACTGAGATTTGTGAAAGGCTACATTATAGCTTGTAATACCAAAGCGAAAATGACACCCCTTCCAAAGCGAAAATGACACCCCCCATGTATTAACATACGATTAGGCATATTACTTAACATATATATGCCGTGGAAGATATTAAACTCACAGCCTCTGAACAAGAGCGGTAC
>JANXZK010000005.1 GCA_025355565.1 bacterium | reverse complement strand
ACATTCCCACTCGGATCGAACGGTACGGCGGGGTTTAGCACGATCGGTGAATTGGTTGCAAAATTATCTATACAGCTGACCGGATTTGCAAGCATACTCATAAATTGATTTGGTCCACACTTTGACTTCAGTGGCAATCCTGCAGATGGAGCATAATAGCCATAACTAGCACCAGGTCTCGCACTTGAAGTCGCGTCTGCCATAAACCCGCCTACTTGCGGCCAACTCGTTGGCGCTCTCGCTACGATAGCATTTGCCTGAGCGGCCATCTGTTGCGCATAAGTACTGGTAGCTGTCGATGAAGCCACTGCCTGTGCCGCAGCCTGCATTTGCGCTGCCGTCAGTTGTGATCCAGTTCCAGTAGTTGAAGCTGATGCTTGTGCCTGTGCAGCCGCTTGGATTTGAGCTGCGGTCATCTGTTGTGTCGTACTCCATGTAGTATTTGCATTCTGTGTAAGAAGACTGTAATACGATCCTGGTCTGTATGGTCTCTCTCCTGCCCTCGACGTTGCCCTCGTTGATGTTGCACTCTGTAGAGTACAGACATACCCGGTTGGACATTGAGAGGCACCTGTTGCACCACTTCCACCCGATGATCCAGAGCCAGTGGCACCGGTCGTACAACCATAGAGACTATTCAGCTTGATTCTAGTGTAATCTCCGAGAAATCCATTGCCTTGGGTCATTCCATTTGGAGCTAGGATAGCTGAAGCATACTTCTCCTGAAAAGCCTTGATGGCATCGGATACAGCACTGTTGTAGGTAGTGAGAGCTGTTCCAGCGTTCCAGAGGCCTTCGGCAACTAGAGCCGCCTTGAGGGCAGTCGCTTCGGCTGTAGTCAGATGGTTTTGCGCGTCACTCGTCCCGTGGTTGGTGGTAAAGGTGTAGCAGGTGGAGGCTTGGGCGGTCGTAGCTGAATAGATGCCGAGCCAGGTGGTGAAGATGACTACTATACAGATAGCGACGATGTGTGAGACGAGTTTATTCATGGTTTTATTTGGTATTAATATTGAATATAATGAGAACACGTATATTTTACATTGAAATAGACACAATTCATATTGAATTGTGTGGATAGCTTTACGCATTGGTTGATGACTCACTATGGGGGTCATCCACTGCACTCTCTTTACCACTTTTTTCAAATTCATGTAATGCGTCGATGATCGGCTGGATGTTCCCTTTCAATATAAGAGGCAACGTATGCCAAGACTCCTTGATACGGTGATCCGTCAAACGATCTTGCGGAAAATTGTAGGTTCGGATCTTCTCGGAACGATCACCTGTACCGATCTGACCTTTGCGATTGGCTGAAAACTTCTTTGCTTCTGCTTCTTCCTGCATCGCTTCGAGACGTGCGGTCAAGATCTGCAAAGCCTTCTCTTTGTTAGCTGACTGACTACGTTCCGCCACTGAGCGAACCGCCATACCCGTCGGCTTGTGGATGATACGTACCGCCGTCTCGACTTTATTGACATTTTGTCCGCCTTTGCCTCCAGCACGAGATGTCTCGATCTCGAGGTCAGACGGATTGATCACGAACTTGGACTTTTTGCGGATCGGCATGATAGCCACCGATGCCGTCGACGTATGGATGCGACCGGACTTTTCTGTCTCTGGCACACGCTGAACACGGTGAACACCAGTCTCCCAGCGTAGGTCATCATATATACCCTTACCCTTGATCTCCATAGACGCCTCTTTGTAACCACCGATATCATTGGATGATTCATCGATGATCTTCGTCGCCCAACCACGATTCTCCGCATAGCGTCTATACATATTTAGGAGCTCTGCCGCGAATAGCGCAGCCTCATCTCCTCCCGCACCCGCACGAACTTCGAGGATGATCTCATTTGGTTTTTCTTCCTCTTGTTTATCCCCTTCGAGAATACCCTTCATCTGCTCTTCTATATTTTTCTTTTGCCCCAGAATATCTGCGAGTTCACTTTCGGCCATCTCTTTCATTGATGGATCTTTTTCCATCATTAGACGCACTTCTGATTCATCACAAATGAGCTTTTCGAACATTCCTGCCAGAAAAGTCGTTTTCGGATTTTTCTTGAAGTCGTCTAGATTCATCTACTTCTTCGCTGCTTTTGATTGTCTCGTCTTGAACTTCTCAACGCGACCGGCAGTATCGATAGTTTTCTCCTGATTCGTATAGAAAGGATGTGAGGCACTGGAGATCTCGATATGATGAACTGGGTATTCCGCGCCATCTGTCCATTTTTCCGTACCTTTTGTCTCTATAGTCGAAGGTATGAGGAATCTAGCGCCGCTAGAATTATCAGCAAATATGACCTGTCTATAGTTTTTTGGATGAATGTCTTTCTTCATAAGTGAGATAAATCTAACATATGTTATAATAATAATCAATATGTCTCTCTACACACCTCCTCGCACGCATATCATCTATACGATCGCTGTGATCGGCTTCATATACACATTACATCTGGTCATACCGATGTATTCAAACTCGAGTTTTCTCAGTATATTCGCTGACGAGAATATACTGAGCTATATATACATGGTTGGAGCGGCATTATCGATATTTGGATACTTGATCGCGCCCAGCATCATCCGTCGATTCGGGAACTACCACACGGCCATAAGTCTCATCATCATTCAGATCTGCCTATTCTATGGGATGGTCGCTTCGACTGACGCACTGACGCTCACGATCATCTTCATCTTGCAAACAGCGGTGATCGCCCTCATCAGCCTATGTCTAGACATCTTCCTCGAAGTCTACACCGAGGGTTCCAATGTCGGCAGAGTTCGCGGATTGTATATCGCCACGCTGAATGCCTCTTGGGTCGTCGCGCCACTCATCGGCTCACTGCTCATAAATGGCACTAACAATTACCGCAATACATATGTCGCGGCGCTCGCCATGCTCTTCCCTCTCCTATATCTCGTTTATAGAAATTTTCCGAAATTTGTCGACCCGAATTACATCCACCTCTCTCCACATCAGTTGATAAAGCACATCTACTCCAATTCGAACTGGGTGAGACTATTCTTTGCCAACATCATCTTGCAAGTCTTCTATTCTTGGATGGTCGTCTACAGTCCTATATATCTGAATAAAACCATTGGCTTTGGTTGGGAAGAGATCGGCATCATCCTTGTCATCATGCTCATACCATTCCCACTCATCCAATATCCACTCGGCAAATTGTCTGACGGTGGTTATGGCGGACGTAAGTGGGGTCAAAAATCGATAATGGCCGCCGGTTTCATCGTGATGGGTGTCGCGACCATTTCTCTTTCGATATTCACATTGAAAAGCGTCGCGTTGTGGGCAACTCTATTGCTCATCACTCGTATCGGTGCCGCTGCAGCAGAGATCATGATAGAAACATATTTCTTCAAAACCGTCTCCGTGCGAGATTCTGCGGCTCTAGGGATATTCCGCATCACTCGTCCCATGTCATATTTCATCGCGCCACTCATCACCATAGTTGGTCTCTATTTAACAACCAACGCAGGCTTGTTCGTTATCATTGGTTTCATATGTCTGGTTGCGCTCGTCCCGATCCTAGGAATGAAGGAAGCTAGGACATGATCTCTCCTCCCCTCTTCCGTCGCCTAGCCATAACGCTCGAACATTAGATTCAAGCAGCCAGCAATAGTATGAGCGCGGGCACTGACTCTTAAGATCATCTCTATTTCCTCGCCTCCAACATGAGAAACATCGGGATCTCTTTGCGCATACGGTTTTCCTCGACGCTACGCGGACCATCCAGACTCTTTTTATGTGAGATCCATTCTTCGAGACGTGTCACGGCCAACTCAGCTTTATTTATCGCTTTGAAATATGATTGCAGTGGTCGATGAAAAGAAACGGTAAATTTCTTCTTCGCCACAGCTTTCTCACCTGGAGTCATGTCAACCTTGATCTGTGAGTCAGACATATATGCATCGATACGACGGTACAATTTCGGACCACCAGCTTTGATTCCCAAATCGGCAGCCACCAATTTTCCATTTGCAATTTTACTTTTCCCATTTTCTTCATCCCATCTCCAACCAGAGCTTTTCGGAATACGAAATGTCGGATGGTTCAAAACGATGATCAGTCTGCCGCCGATCTTGAGTGTGCGACTGCATTCAGCGACAGTTTCCATCATTTTCTCTATATTCTGCAATGCGAGAACGATGACCGCCGCATCTACAGAACTGTCATCAACAAAAGACAAATTATCCGATGGTGACACATGATATTCAACGGCAATCTTACTCATGCCACGCATATCCTTGCTCGAAGGAGGCAATATTTGAGACTTCCGCGCTTCAGCCAATTCGATGAGTTCACTAGAAATGTCGCATGCCGATACCTTCGCGCCATTATTAGCAAAAGCACGCGCGAAATATCCCTGCCCGCAAGCAACATCGAGAACAGTCATGCCTTTTTTCGGGTCGACTAAACGGATCAAGTTAGGCATCAGTACATTTTTTTGATATGAATCAGTCGTATCCTGAACCAACTCATCATACCAATCAGCAATAGCTCCCCAGGATGTTATTTTATCGGTCATGCATCCAAAGTACCATGAAGTCCGCTAATTTCAAAGAAAAAAGTACTGCCCACTTGAATCTATATCTATAATTAATGCTATACTAGCTCATGTTAAACAATACAATCATGCATAAAATATCCAAAGTACACGCACGTGAGATCCTAGATTCGCGCGGCAATCCGACAGTCGAAGTCGACCTAACCTTATCAGATGGTTCATTCGGCCGAGCGGCCGTGCCATCAGGCGCCTCGACAGGCAGCCATGAAGCAGTAGAGCTCCGAGATGGCGACAAAAAGCGTTACGGCGGCAAGGGCGTATTGAAAGCCTGTCAAAATGTCAATGACCAGATCGCAAGAGCGATCTTGAGCGACGCAGGTGAGAAGTTCGGCCAACGATCGCTAGATACAGTCATGATCAAGCTAGACGGCACACCGAACAAGTCAAAGCTCGGCGCCAACGCGACACTCGGAGTCTCAATGGCCTTCGCTCGCGCTGCGGCCGCGAGCGAGAAGAAGCCTCTGTACAAGTATTTCACTGATATCTCAAAGTCTACAAATTCCGTACGATTGCCAGTTCCGATGATGAATATCGTGAACGGTGGCGCACATGCAGCCAATTCTGCCGATATCCAGGAATATATGATCGTACCTGTAGGCTTGTTAGATTTCCGTGAGGCGCTCCGAGCCGGTGTCGAGATATTCCATACATTGAAGAGATCGTTATCCGAGAGAGGCCTAGCCACAACCGTAGGAGATGAAGGTGGCTTTGCCCCAACCTTGTCATCAAACGAAGAGCCCTTGAAGCTCATAGTTGAGGCGATAACGACCGCGGGATACAAGCCAGGGATCGATGTTTGTATCGCGATCGACGCCGCCGCTACAGAATTCTACAAGGATGGAAAATATGAGCTCAAGCGTGACGGAAAATCGCTAACCTCCGAAGAATTGATCGCCTACTATGCAGACCTAGTCTCCAGATACCCCATCATCTCGATCGAAGACGGCCTCGCCGAGGATGATTGGGATGGCTACAAGATGATGACAGAAAAACTCGGTGGCAAGATCCAACTCGTCGGCGATGACCTATTCGTTACGAACATCGAACGCCTCGGCAAAGGTATCGAATCCAAGATCGCCAATTCCATCCTCATCAAGTTAAATCAGATCGGTACGATATCGGAAACCATCGATGCCATGAACATGGCGAACGAGGCAGGATACACCGCTGTCATTTCTCATCGCTCTGGGGAAACAGAAGATTCTACTATTGCCGACTTTGCTGTTGGTACCGGTGCTGGTCAGATAAAGACTGGGTCTCTTTCCAGATCTGAGAGGACAGCAAAATACAATCAGTTGCTTCGCATTGAAGAAGAACTCGGAAGCGATGCAAAGTATCCTGGTGTCGGAGTATTCAAGTAATTTTGTGCTGAACACCTTATGTCGTGAAGCGACTAAGTGTGACCATTATGCGCACAACTACCCCTTCACTGGGGCAGTTGTGCGCATAAAAAGAAAAACCCTTGTTCCGGGTTTTCTTTTTAACTCGCTTCTATCACCTATGCCTGTGGGGCTGGTGTTGGAGGAGTTTGTGGAGCAGTTGGCTGCTCAACTCACCATCTTCTATTCCCTCTTTCTCACCACAAGCGCTCCAACATACCTCACCAGCAATATCGAGCTGGTCGCCATAAATATTCCGAGTGACCATCCAGCGATGACATCAGAAATCCAATGAACATTCAGAACCAGTCTGGACAACCCTATCGCGAAGACGGCCAATACGCAAGCGATGATCATGAGCTCTCTCTTCATCCTCGAGCCGATCTTCGGCAACAAGAAATATGCTAGAACGACGAAGAATGCCGCCGCCATACCGGCATGCCCGCTCGGGAAACTCGGATCATTGACGATCGGTTTCAAAAATCCAAGAATGAGACCAGCGGAGTCATCTGGCCGCGCACGCATGAAGAATTCCTTCAGGATCCCTAGCGAGAACGCCGTAGAGGCCATAGAAAATAGGAATATCGATCCAATACGCCACTTCTTTTTCCACAATAATACGAGACCTAACAAAACCCCCAATCCTGTCGTGACAACCGTACCGCCAACAGTGGTTATCCAATATCCGAAATGCACTAGATATGTCGGTAATAGGACGAGGTGTGTAGTAGGATCGACGATATGGGAACTCACCCACACATCAAAGTTGGCCATAAATGAGTTTGCAGCCCACGCATCTTGGATCGTCTTCACCAATGCGATGAGTGCCACAATATTCAAGCCCAATGTGATCAGTTCATAGCGAGCAAAGATATGAAAACGAGCATTGACGAAACGGTAACCCCAAGCGATCGCGATCGCCATCAATATGGCGATGACAGCAAATTTACCGAAATATCCGGACACCGCATGATATCCGGCCCCGAAAACATATCCCAGTAGTACCGAGGAAACGACCCAACTCACACCGCCCAAGACATTATAGAACCAAAATTTCCCAGCAGATATCTCCCCTGTTCCAACCAAGAAAGGCATGAGTGCCCTAGTCATCGGGCTAAAACGTCCGATGAACATCGCCTTACCGGTATGTGTATCCAGCATCTTTTTTGCCTTCTCGATATGCGAATCCTTGATGAAGAAATATGGTCGGAGACGAGCTATGAGCGAAAGCCCATATCGACGTCCGAGCATGAAGCCGATGAAGTCACCTATAAGTGCGCCGACGAGAGTTATGGCCAATACCCAATATATATTGAATATACCGATCCTAGAAAGGAATCCTGCCGCTATGATAGCTACGTGGCCAGGTACCGCTGTGCCTATGAGCGGTATTCCCTCCAATATGACCACGAGGAACAACAGCGGGTAACCACCACTCACTATGAGAGTCTCTACATGACTGGACAAAGCCAGAAAAAAGTGGGCGTAAGGCATAAATATTTTCTTTATTATAGCAGTATGATACAATATATTTCAATCAGGTTGATAATAATAAAATAACTAATAATTAATAACTAATTCAAGTACATATAAATATATGAAGAATATCACAATATACTCAACCCCAACTTGTGTCTATTGCAATCTAGCAAAGACATTCTTCAAGGCGAACAATGTCGCCTTTACAGAGTTCGATGTCGCATCAGATCTCAAAAAGCGCAAGGAGATGATCGATATGACTGGTCAAATGGGCGTTCCTGTCATGAGCGTCGGCGGCGAGGTTGTTGTCGGGTTTGATGAGCCAAAGCTCAAAACACTCCTCGGTATCAAATAATGACTCCTTTGACAGATCTCCTGACTGGTTTCCTGGTCTGTCCTTTACTAGTTCTACGCTTCATGGCAATTTATATTGCAAGAATTCGAATCATTTGTGCGGGTTGTGGTACAAAGTTGGAACCGCTTTGGCTATAAATATGGCTTAAATCCATCAACTTTCATTTTGCTTTCATTTTGCTTGTAATATATAACCTATTATGATAGTATATGAATACAAACGGCTTCGGCCCTCCCCGAAAGGGGTATAAACTAGAAGGACTCAGACAAGCAATTGTTTGAGTTTTTCTTTTATCTCATCAAAGTTCTTCTGATTTTTTGTAAGCGGTATACACCAAAGGACCTCGTTATTGAATTTCTTTAGAACAATTACTGGACGTAGAAATGTATCGCCGCGACCATTTCGCCGCCCTCTCTGGCATCATTTTGAATCCTGACAAATTCCTTTGAATCCCTCTCTTTTGTAAACTTTGTTGTTGTCGCTTCGCAGAGCATGGTCAAGATAAGTTCAAGATCTTCCATGTGATCACGCAGGTTATTATCAACATCGAGCGATTTGTGCTTCTTGTGTTCCTGAGCAGTCAGATCAAATGCACCCTTGTATATCTCATCGGTGAGAATAGCAAACTCTTTTCCCGCTTTGATCCCACGGAATTTCCACTCATCTGTGAGAGTATTCCTAATATATATTCCTCTAAGCCTTTTATCGATCCAATCTTTCGAATATCCTTTACGTTCATAAATAGCTTTTGCCCTATTGACTGCGAGCTCCGGGTCACGTATTTCATCTATCCTCTCCCTACCAACCATGGCCAACCAGAGCTTGAATGGTTCGGCGTTCGGTGAGGGAATCGATTGAATAAGACGAAGAACGTCTTCCGTATCGGCCACGTCAGTCAGGTAATATTTGCCGTCAATGGCCATCATTTTCAGTTGTCCGATTTTTCCGGACAACTCACTTCCTTCTTCACGCAATTTTCGTTTTAAATCATCCCAATATTTCCTCGGCCTATCAGATCGAGACAATACTGCTACTATATCAACCACGGAAAAAAACCACCTCTCTGACTTTGGATCCCAGTGTCGGCGAATTTGCTTACCTTCGAATATAGCTAAATGCTTCCTTTCATCTGCCATGTGATAATTCTCCCACTTTGAAAAATCTTTTCAAGCAGACAGAAGACAATATTTATGTCTAAACATAAATAGGTGCTTGCACCGAGCGAGAACTTTCATTTGGTACAAATGAAAGTTCGAGTCGAGGTGCGGATTGTGGTACGAAGTTGGAACCGCATTGGCGGTGAATAAATTAGCTTGAATTTGGGCAAAAGAAAACCGCTCGACGAAAGCCGAAACGGTTTCCGTGAGCGGGGTGTTTACCGATAGATCATCAAACCTTCCTGCAAGAAACCGTCTCCGGATTCCTTGTGAAGCATTCCTTCGAACGCTTCAAGGTTGCTTATGTGCATGACGATGACGGCGCTGCCATCCGAACGCTTGATAACGTTCCTTACCCAAAGCAGGAGCTCGCCTTCGTTCATCGTCATAAGGGCCCGGAGCTTTCCAAAGATCATCATAGCTTTCGGGTTGCGAAAGGTTGATAGGTCCTTGAATGCGGCGATGATGAAATCGTTTCTTGTGTGTGTCCAAGCTTCGTCATTGAGACTACTGCAGTTGTACACACAACGATCGAGCAGTGCAAGACTTTCATCGGTCAGTTCCCAACTTGGTGGATTCTCCTGCCTTTTGAAGCGGTGAAGGTTTCCCCGAAGGAGATGCTCGGCAAGCTGCCGTTTATCTCCCTGTTCAAGGAACCACAGAATCCATTCATAGATGAGAATGAGACTGGTCGGCTTAACAGTATTCATAACAAGTGCAATGCGGTGACGCGATCCGCGGACGCAAGCTGTTTTGTAACGGTTGCTTGAACGTTATTGTTTTGAAAGAACTGACTCTCAGGATCGCGACATTTCTGTCGTGAGTCCGGTTGAGTCTCCGAGATGTATTTCAATCTCGGAGGAAAATCAAGTGAAGGTTTCGAGCTTTCGCTCCGGTTCCTCCAACCGAGTGGGTTTACCACAATTCATGAGTCCCTAATCCCTAGAAAGACATGCATGCTGTCCAGCACGCAATCTCTATAAGGAAGATTCTCCCACAGAGGAGGTATGCGATTGGAAATATTCGCATACGAGACCAAAGGTTTCTCTCCAGACTTCTTATCAGATAGAACTGTGATGACATCTTGATGTCTTCCCTCAGATCCATGGAAGAAGCTGGTGCCTAGTCCCAACAGTTGTGTCCTGTGGGAAGCGGTCAGACATCCGGGGTACTTAACAATAAAGTTAAGTAGTTCCTTGGTCGTGGCGGCCCGCAAGTTATTGGCAGCGAAATGTTTTAGCACTTCATTGCGATCAATAACTGCCAGCTCGTACCACGTTCCAGGATCCCGTCTGAAACCAATTATTTCTCCAATAACTGATTTCGATGTCCCCTCGGTGAGATTTTCGTCGAGGAAGGCGCTGTACCCGGGAAAATTCTGTGGTAGCAGATAGCTAATCCTGACGTTTTCCATCACGAGTTGCGTATCTGTTCCGGTACTGAACTGGCCTGAGAAAATGGTCGTGGTTGTCATAGTAGTGTGTGCGGTGACGTGATCCGCGGACGTATCCTGTTTGAGAACGTTTGGATAGACGTTCGCTACAGCCACCGACAGGTAGCCACAGCCAGGAAACCTC